>JACQNV010000020.1 GCA_016202865.1 Candidatus Aenigmatarchaeota archaeon | reverse complement strand
TGCCAATGGTATCTGTATTTACTTACAATGGAATTACTATTTACGATCTCTACATATTCAAAAAGATATAATTCTGATTGGTCTATAAGCTTTATCTTTATACTGAAATATCCTCTGTCTATATCTATTGCCTCAAACTTAGATTCAATAGAAACAATGTAGGGGAATCCTGATAGAAGCTTTTCTATTTGCTCAAAATATGAGTTTATCATCAGTTACCTACTTCAGTTAGATTGTGACTTTAGCTCTTTTATTTTACTTTGCCAATGGCTTTGGGCTTGGGCTACAGCAAACCACTCGAAATAGTCTTCTTCGTCCCCCATTTTGCCGCTTTCAAACTTTTTTAAAAAGTCTTTTGTGCCTATGTTATATCTATGTTCAAAATAAGAGAGCCTGTCTTTATACCTATCCAATAAAAAATTACCTATGTTTACCTCTCTTTTAACCGCAGAAGATACTGCTTTTTGTGCCATCAAGCTTCCCATATATAACTTTTATCATGTATGTTTATAAACCCTAGAACGGAATTCCGATTGTCATTAATTCTGCTTGGACCATAAATTAAGCTCTTGAGAAATCTCGGGTTATTCTGTTTACCTCCAATTCATATTGCTCTGGGTTTCTTTGGAGATAAGCTTTCTCCATCTCACTCATGTTATCTAATCTTGCTATCATCGCAAGCGCTTCACTTCTGAGATTGTTGAATTCCTTTATTAGGTCTGCAATCTCTTTTGAATTTCTTCCAGCTGCGCGCTTTGTATTGATCATGTTTTCCATGTAAGCTAGGTTGGTTGTTATCTGCCTTTCAAGCTGCTTTGCTATTTTTCCAGAAGTTTTCTCGTATGCCTTTTTGGCTTTTTTTATCAAGCCTTCGCTTACATCTTCTCTCTCCAAAACAGCTGGAGATCGACCTGATCTTGCGCCCTGAAAGCCAGCTGACCTATCACTTGGGAATATGTGACTTAGCAAGACCCACAATACACCTATTATTATTACAAAGGCATACCACACTTGTCCAATTGGCGCAAAGGCTGAATATAAGCTGTAATCTGATTCTGGCGGATAAACCACGATAAAGATTAGGAATGAGACGCCTAACAAGACAGAAAGGCCTTTGTGATTTGGGAACATTCTCGCAGACAAGATGTATATGAGCAGCAAAAGCAATATCATTGGGAAGAAAATAGAGTAGAGAAACTTATCTAAGGTTGAGGAATATTGCGATGCGAACTCTTGGACTCTAAAAACTTCCAGTACCTGCTGAAGAATGTCTATTTGGACTGCCATAATAACTTTACTTTTAACTATTGTGTGAATACCCTTAAATTGTCAGCTAGACATCAAACCCGTAAAGCGCGTCTGTCCTGTCCCCATTTCTATCGAAAGGTGAGAATATTTTGAAGAATGATTTTCTCTCTCCTCTCAAGAACTTCTGCAAGAATCCCCTTTGCTCTGGTTTTACTTGTATTGCGTTGAAAGTGGAATCAAATAACCAATACTCTATCGTTTTCCAGAAGTGGTAACCAAATTTCTGTCCAGCTGTCGGCATGTGGTAGCCCCTGATTCTGTATGTTGCTGGTGCGCCTGCTGGCAAACCTGTAACAGTTATGTCTGTATCTAAAAACCTTTCTCCTCTTTCTCTTTGGTACATTGTCTGCTCTTTTGTTGCCCACCTTTGCGGTAGCGCGTGCTCGTCGAATTTTTGAAAATCTTCGTTCCATGCATAATCTGCCGCATTGCTTGCTACAAACTCCGGATTGAAAAGGCTCCCTATCTGTTGGTTTATTGGAGATTGATTGTGCTGTAAGACATGCCTTATTCCATTCTCAAATTCAGTTTGTGTTGGTGCATTGGGGCTAATGTGAGGTGGTGCATTGGCTGGATTGACTATTGTTGGTGGGTTGTTTATCAATTTGCTTCCTTGGGTTGGTTGTGTCCTGAAGTAAATCGGTATTTCTTTCCACCTGTTTTCTCTTGCGCTGAAAACTCTAACTGTGTATAAATCAGCGTTCAAAGTAGCTCCATGAGTGTAACCAAAAAGTGCCATTATTCCTGGAATTGCATTCTTCCAGTTCACTTGCAAAGCAGCTTCAACTTTTGAATTTAACCATTCTGTTGCTATTGAGTAGCCGGCTTCCAGAAGGCCTGTCGGCTCCCTCCTCATCCTTATTTTATCAACTAAGTAATTGGTTGCTTTGTAGCACGCAAGTTTTGTAAGGTTTGTTGTGCCGTTTTCATCTCTCGCAGCCAAATAATTCCAATCTACCAATGGTTTGAAAGGGTGCCAGTTCATACTCTAGTTAACCTCCATCTCAGCTGTCTCCTGTTTTATAACATACTGCAAAAGCTTAAATGTGGATGTTGCTGTGGCTAATTTTACTGGCCTCACATCTTCATCAAAACTGTCTATCAAAAGTGTGGATACAGTCACAGCAAGCTTGTCCCCAAGCCAGATTTTTCTAACAAAATCTTCAACTTCTTCTCTTAGCTTTTTTGGGCTTTGATCTTCTGTCATATTAATCTTCAACCTCAATTTCAAATTCTAAACTGATCTCATGTTCATATTCACTCATCAATTCCTTTTTCGTGGCTCCAGGAAGTTACTACAGCGTGTACAAATTCTTTACTGGCTGTATAGGTTTCCTTGCTGCCGTCAAGTTTTGTTATAATAACACCGTCCTGGTTTGGTAACAGGCGGAGATCTTTCCATTCTCCAACAAGGTCTACTGGTGCATCGCGATCTAGCATTCTTATTCCTCGATCACCGTTATTTCCAACCACCGATAACCTGCCTTTGTATGCAGATGGTTTGTACCTATCCCGAATCCATGTTCCAGTAGAGCAAATTTCACCTGGTCTGGGTTCATATCTTTTTACAGGTGATTGCCCCCATTCTAAAACATTCATCAATCTGTTTATCATGTCCATAATTTCCCTCTAAGCTGCCATCCTCACTTCTTGTCTAAGATCTGGCATGTGTTCTGCGACTTCATGAAAAAAATCATTGTTGTTTTTCTGCCTTTGCCTGTACATTATTCTGGCTCCTCTATATGCTTGTTCTGCTATTTGATCTGTTTGAGCCAATCTTTGAAGTGCTGATAAATATTTTGCTTCAAAGGCTGCGTGGTCTTCTTGAGATTTTGGACCTGTCATTGGATTTGCTTCCAAAACTTCGTGTCCTTTCAAATATGTCTGGACTGCGCGGGCATCTGCTTCTGATAATTCTTTTCCTATCAAAGCTCCGACATCTTCTGTTCTTGGTATTCTAACAAGTTTTCTGCCGTTCTCGTAACCCCACATTCCTGTTGATCCGCGTCTTGTTTGGCCCCTGTCTGTGTATTCATCGTTAAGGAAAACTTCTATTGGAGCCTCTTCTATTTCTGCTCCGTATGTTTTGCCATTAAGGAATCCTTTTACATAGTTTTCAAAAAACCTGTTGTCTGCGAATTCTGGGACATATCCCCTTATTTTTCTTTTTGCGCCGTCGATTTTAGAGGATGCGTATTCTTTTCCAAAATTAACTAGAACTGAGCCAAAATCTTCGCCGCCTTCTGTTCTTGTTTTTACATATTTTGCAAGGTCTAAGGTCTTTCTGGTTGCTCTGTATGCGCCGCTTTGTTCTAACTCTTCGCCTGTCATTTGAGTGTAAGCTGCTCTGTATGCTTTTTTTGCTGCAAGCTTGCCTAATCCTAAAGCAAGGTTTAGAATAACAGAACCTGTGTTTGAGCTTGAAGTCCTTGTGACGCCCTCGTCAAAAAGGTCTTTTTCTCTTGATCTTAAAGTCATAGTTTGTCTTGTCATATTATATCACTAATAAGTAGTTATTTTAGTTACTTATAAAGGTTTCGGTGGGTTATTTGGAGATATATAACAATGTTATATTAGGATATTTTATAGAGGCTGTGTATACTGGTTTGCAAAACTCAAAAATAGGTTTGTATAACAATGTTATGTCTTATTATCTAACCTTTCAAATATTCTAACTATTTCAAAGTAGTTACAAAGCAAAGGCTTATAAAGTTGGGAAGCAATACCTGAAAATGGCAGACCAACCAAATTCAGAAGAGAGGAGTGTAAGCCCGAAGTTTTTTGGCTCCTTCATTCACGACACGTCTTTTTTAGGCAATATTGGGGGCACTGTTGATTTATTACTAATCTACTTTCGAGATGGACTAACAGATGACCAGCTTTCTATTTTAAGAGGAATTGGAGATCAGTTAACTGCAGTCCAGAAGACAAGGGACGAAATAGGAGCTGAGTTAACTGGTATTGACAACCTGCCAGTATCAGCTTTGGTTCAGAGAGTTGACATGGTAACAGCTCCACTTATTCCTATATCTGAGGATGCAAAATTTTTGCTCGAAGGACAGAACCTTAGTGAACAACAAAGAGAACTTTTGGAAATTATACCAAGGACTATTAGAATGACTCTGGACTACAAAGGAGAGATAGTTTTATACTCAGATATCTTGGACGGAAAAGCAGAACCAAGAATAGAGGTTGTAAACATATTTGATGCTGTTGATGAGGCTCTAGACTTCATGGGCGCTAAAACAGGAGATGGCAAGATAACCATCAAAGACAGACACTGTCAGAGTATAAAGCAGTTAGTCTATAAAAGCGAGCCCTACATTGGAAGAGAAAAAGTAGATCCGGTTATGGTTTCTGCTGACAGGGTTATGACAAGAAAAATTGTTCACAATCTCCTTTCAAATGCTGGCAAATATAGCTATTGGACAGATGATGTTGCTTTGGATACAAATCAATCAGAAGGCACTGTCTTGTTTTCTGTGGAAAACTGTTGCGAGGAGGTCATACCACCAGAACTTCATGAAAGGGTTTTTGAGCCAAGTTATAGGCTTCCCGGAACAGAAGCTCAAGGCACTGGTATGGGCCTATATTTTGTGAGACGCATGGTTGAACTTCAAGGCGGCAGGATATATGTTGAAAGTGGGAGAAGGGATAGAACATCATTGAACTTAAAATGGGAAAAAATAGTTGAGAAGGGACAAGGACATCCTTATGCTCGATTTTCCTTTATGTTGCCAGCTGGTTCAAAACCTAATATATAACACCGTTAACCGCTTTTAGTAAAGCTTATAAACCCTGCCCGCAATAAATCTGCTATGCCAATAGACACATTGACTAAATCAAGGGTTGTACATGTTACATTCTTGTATGGATCAGGAATCCCAGAAGAATATAGAGGAAAAACACATCCTGTTAGATGCGAAGGCAACAATTTTTATATAGGCGATGACGCCCTTGAGGGTTCACTTAGGGATTACGCCGCTGAGAGGATAAGGCAAATTGATGGCGCTGAAGCAGAAAGAGCTAAAAGAAGAGATAGACCTTTAAAAGATTTGATTGCTTCAGAAGGCGGACCAGGAGCGTGGGGATTGCCAACAGAGTCTTTGTAAAATTTAATCACTGCATTCTTTCAAAATCAGACAGCATCCTTAATTCTTCTTCAAGCCACTTTTTTGAGAGGTTGACAATTCCTTTTACTTCAGTTCCTACACTGGCTCTATCAACTTTGATTCCAGCAAAACCGAGTTTAGCCAACATTGTATTCTCTTGTTCTGTTGTCTCTAGGCCCTTAACCGCTTCACTCAACGCCTTTAGTCTGGCATCATCCATTGGTGGACCGTTTAATGATTTCAGCTCGAATGTATGCCGCATTGGATAAGAACCGCTCAATAATTCATCCGCTTGCTCAAGCTTTTCGCTTATAGATTTCCATCTTGCGAGCTCTTCTCTCGCCTCTCTTGCGTAGGCTCCATCCGGACTAAATCTCCGAATCCTTTCTTTCGATTCCCTTAACATCCTTGCAACAATAGTATGCATCCTTGGCAGGCTTCTGTCATGTGATATTCCACCAACAGACACATCGACTTCTATTTCATAATATTTTGTTCCTGGGGGATCGCTTGGATCCATTGGAATTGGTGCATGCGAATCTTTTTTGTGTTCTTCCAAAGCTAGCTGATAGAGGGTTTTACCGCTTTCCCTTTCATAAACCTCAGCCATCGCAACCATGAGTTCCAAAGAATTAAAAACCTTTCCGCTATCTCTAGCCTTCTTTATAGTCTCGGCAGAATATTGGCATAAGGTATTGTGCACAGTTATAGGGTCAAACCCAAGAGGATAGATGTCCGGCCTTGTCAACTTAAGTCGCTGTCCATCGAAAAAGAAAATAAATTCCTTGTCTCCTCTTCCTTCAAAAAGGCGCTCTGTATATTTCTTTGTCCACTTATCCCTGTTTTCTCCCCCCAGCCACCCAACATCTTGAGCTTCTCTGTAAAACTCATCTCTTGTCAAGCCGCCGTTGCTTCTGTGCAAAAGGTATGAAGCGAAAGCAATATTGGTTGTGTGTCCCATATACAAGAAACATCTAACTGAAATT
>JACQNV010000006.1 GCA_016202865.1 Candidatus Aenigmatarchaeota archaeon | reverse complement strand
TAAAAGTTCTAAAAGGAGGGTTGGATTCTATGGTAAATGCATATCCACAAGCTATTGAGAAAACACATGAAAGTTTTTTAGAGGTTGCAACATCACCTTATGTAAAGGACTATACCACAGAAAGGAAGCAGGTATTACTTCCATTGGTTCCAGTCGATTCTAAATTGTTAAAATTCCATCAATCACTTTGCCCAAATTGTGTAGACGAAGAGAAATGGGAGAAGATGAAGGTCGATGCTTTAACTTATGCAAGAGATGGTAAGGTTTGGCTTGTCAAAAACTGCCCAGAACACGGATCTGTTAGAGAGTTATATTGGGGAGACTATGACATGTTCAAGAAGGCTGAGAAATTCCAGGATCCAGGAATCAAAATCCTTAATCCCAACATCGACAAGAGTGAGTTTGAGATCGACTGTCCAAATGACTGCGGTCTTTGTGTTGAACATGAATCACACACAGGTCTTGGTAATATAGTATTAACAAACAGATGTGACCTTACATGTTGGTATTGCTTCTTTTACGCAAAGGAAGGTGAACCCATTTACGAGCCAACTCTTGATCAGATAAAGTTCATGTTAAAAAGAATGAGAGACGAAAAGCCTGTCGGAGCAAATGCTGTCCAGCTAACAGGCGGTGAACCAACACTAAGAGAGGATTTGATTGACATAATAAAAGCAGGTAGAGAAATCGGCTATGATCACATCCAGCTTAACACAAATGGCATAAACTTGTCTAGAAGTCCGCAGCTAGCAAAAGATATACATGATGCGGGTTCCCATATTTTGTACATGAGTTTTGACGGAATGACACCAGCAACCAACCCAAAGAATTATTGGGAAGCACAGGGCGCTCTAGACTCTTGTAGAAAGGCTGAAATTGGCATTGTTCTTGTACCTACAGTTATAGGCGGTGTCAACGACCACGAGCTTGGTGATATCATAAGATTTGCAGCCGGCAACATTGATGTTATTAGATCGGTAAATTTCCAACCTGTATCCCTTGTCGGTAGAATGCCAGAGAAACTAAGAATGCAGCAGAGAATCACAATCCCAGGCGCAATAAAAAGGATAGAAGAGCAGACAGACGGCCAAATAGGAAAAGAGTTCTGGTTCCCTGTCCCATGTGCAAAGCAAGTTACAGACTTTATTGAAGCTTTGAAATCCGAACCCAAATACAGGTTAAGCATCCACTTTGCTTGTGGAATGGCAACATATGTGTTTAAGGAAGAGGGCACAGGAAAACTAATCCCACTACCAAAATTCTTTGATGTGGAAAGCTTTTTTGCATATCTAGGTGAGCTTACAAGAGACATACAAACAGCCAGATTTAAAAAGTTAGGTAAGGCGCTTGCAGTAGGTAAGTTGATGACGAAGTTCAACTCCTTTGTTGACAAAAAATATGTTCCAAAGGGCCTTCACATTAAAAGAATGCTTATGGGCGCAATACAGGGAAGCAACTATCATGGATTGGCAGACTTCCATCACAATTCCTTGTTTTTAGGAATGATGCACTTCCAGGACCCATACAACTGGGACATAGACCGAATACACAAATGTGACATCCACTATGCATCACCAGACGGAAGGGTAATTCCATTCTGCACATTCAATGTTATACCAGAACTTTACAGAGACTCCATACAAAGAAAGTTCAGCATCCCAGCTTCACAATGGGAACAAACAACAGGCAAGAAACTTATTGAAGACAAAATCCACAGGAAGCTGACTCCAGAACAAATGAATGCAATCAAAACAAATTATGATAAATATAGAAGAACTTTAACAAAAGTCACACCAGAGCCAGACTGGAGCTACAAGGCAATAAAAGAACAGGAAGCATTTGCAGCTGCAAATCAAGGGACGAAGCTGACAAGTCAGCTTCCAGCTGTTGTTGCTCAGCAAAAAATACAAGGCTTAATAAACATTGTCGCACCTGGTACAGTTACTAAAAAACCAACAATGCCAAACCCAGCAGGCGGCGGTTGTGGATCTCATGGTGAAGAGGATTCAGGCTGTTGCGGTGGTGGATCTGACAGCCAAGGTGGCTGCGGTTGCGGACATTAAATATACAACACACTTCTATTCATTATTCAAGTCTAGGTTTACCGATGTCAATCAAGGTGGAGTATAACAGGAAAAAATGCATTGGCGCAGGGACTTGCGCAGTTGTCAATCCAGAGCATTGGGTAATGGAGGCAACTGGAAAGGCACAGCTGATTGGTGGGAAACTAAATCCTGCTACACAACTTTTTGAGAAAATAGTGGACGAGAGCCAGTTAGAGGGATTGAAAAAAGCAGCTGATGGCTGCCCTAAAAAGGTTATACACATTAAGAACGCCGAGACTGATGAGCAGATTAGTTAATCAACTTGCCCTACCATTTCTTGTCTCTGTCTTCCCCTAAACCTAACATAACCCGCGATCCCAACATAAACATCTTCTTGCAATTGCGATCTTTTTATTTGAGTTATTTGTCTGTTCACAGACCCCGTTACTCGTGGCCTAGCGTCTCCATTGATGTCTGCTTCTAATTGGTATCCCATAACTAAGCTTGCGAGGCCCCCGCCACTTTGAAAGCCTCCTCAACACCGCGCGCGTACGCTTCGACCATCTTTTTTATCATGAAGTTAGGATCTCGATCAGATTCTGTTTGATCTAACCATTCAGCAACAGTAGAATCTTCTATGTTGGCCACTGATACATCTGATACAAACTCTTCGACTCCATGCGCATTGAGACGCAAAGTTAGTTTAGCTGGAGCCCGAACTACTCTGTCACCGTCTTCTAACATAACCACATAGTCCAACTCTATCCAATAATCACCAAGGTCGTCTGGAGTTGCAGCTGTTTTTGCATCAACATATCCAGGTAAAACTTTTTGTTTGAAATCAAAAACAGAATTAAATGTGATTACTCTATCACCTCTCGATCTACTTCTATGAGTGACTTGTATATAACCCGGCCCCTTTTCAATACCTCTTGTTGTTTCTACAAACAACTCGCTTTCTGGCACATCAAAATCACACCTAGCCGCAGCTCTATATGTAATCATGTGCCTGTCATAAACAGGATTCGTTGTGGGTTCTACCATACCTAATCTATAGGTGTTAATTTTAAATAACCTCGCGCAACCTTTTGTTTAGCAAAGAGCGCGCAATCATGTCCTTACAACCAGTTTCCGTAAACTTCTTAATCTGTTCTGTGCTCTTGTGCGAGCCGAAACAAATGGACTTTTTAGGGAATCTTTTGCAAACTTCATAACTATCTTTGTGGTCCATGTCCAAAACAAACAACTCTGCGTCTTCCCCATTGTAAGATTCTATAAATTGGACATCATGTTTAGAAAGCGCGCTCTGTATAACCGGGATAAACATTATATCGCTCACCAAAGACACAATTTTCATATTTGGTTACTTGTTGAAAGGTTTTAAATACACTTGAAAAGTATTGTGTATGGCGATAACAAAAGAGGCAAAGATAAGAGATTTCTTGATGAAAAATCCAAGCCTCTCCAGGATTTTAGTAGAAAATGGTATAACAGCGGCTTTAATAAACAAAAACATTCTGAACAGTTTGGAGGAAACGGCAAGAAGCCTGGGTTTGGAAAATCAGTTGGATAAAATAGTGAATGAGCTCAATCAAAAGTTAGAAGAGAAAGCCGAATTAAAAAACAAACCAAAACCCGGCAAAATTCTCACAATAACTCCTCTCGCAGCTGAGAGAATAAAATCAATAATGGCTTCAAAGGGTATGAGTGACTACTCTTTAAAATTTGGTATTGTCTCTGCTGGTTGCGCAACTTATGTCTATGACATGGATTTTGAAAAAAAACCAACAAACGATGAAATAGTTATTGAGGAAAGTGGATTAAAAGTGATTATTGCAAAAAAAAGCCTGCCTCTAATAGAGGGGTGTAGGATAGATTATATAGAAAGCTCCCGAGGATTTAAGATTGAAAACCCGAATACTAAATCAGGAAATTGATATGAAAGCTCTTGTGACAGGCGGTCTGGGTTTTATAGGAAGCCATCTAGTAGATAGGCTGCTCGCAGAAAATTGGGAGGTTTTTGTTGTCGATACATCCTCAAACACGAAAAATCTAAACCAACACAAGGCAAACAAAAAATTAACAATACATAAAAAAGATATTAATGACGATCTTTCTAAGTTTTTTGATGACGGCGTTGATTTTGTCTTCCACCTTGCAGCAATACCACTTGTTCAATATTCTATCAGAGAGCCACTGAAAACACACCAAGTGAATGCAACCGGAACACTAAACCTACTTGAACTATCTAGAAAATACAATGTTAAAAAGTTTGTGTTGTCTTCCAGTTGCGCTGTTTATGGAGATGCTCCCACACCACAAAAGGAGACGATGGAACCAAAGCCGCTCTCACCATACGGGATGCAAAAATTGGTCTCGGAACAGTATTGCAAACTTTTCAGCCAAATTTATGGCTTGGACACTATAAGCTTGAGATACTTCAATGTATATGGACCTCGCCAAGATGCTTCAAAAGAATATGCGTGTGTTATCCCTAAGTTTATAACTTTAGTTAATCAAAACAAATCCCCGACAATATTTGGCGATGGGACACACACAAGAGACTATGTTTTTGTAAAGGATGTTGTTGAGGCAAATTGGTTAGCTGCAACAAAGAAAGAAAAATTGAATGGGGAAGTTGTCAATATTGGTTCTGGAAAAAACACACCTGTCAACGAATTAGCCAAAACTATAATAGGTGACAAGAAAATAAAACCAATACACTCAGACCCTATTATTGAACCAAAAGACGCAAGGGCATATATAACAAAGGCCAAAAAGCTTCTTGGATGGGAACCAAAATATAGTTTGGAACAAGGATTAAAAGAAACTGTGGAGTTTTTTACACAGACATGATCAAAGCAATAATCTCTGACTTGGGGAATGTAATTGTGCCCTTTGACTGGTCGGTTTTTTGCAGAAGCTTTTCTAAATATTGTAACCTATCCGAACAAGAAATAAAAGTCATGGTAATCGATTCCAACCTGAAAGATCGTTATGAAAAGGGGAAAATAACTTCCGGTGAGTTTTACAAACAGGTTAAAAAAATAACAAAGTCTGATATCAGCTATAGAAAATTCTGCTATATCTGGTCAAATATTTTTACAGTAAACAGACCGTTGGTAGACCTTTTGAATAAATTAAGAAAATCTTACAACCTTTTTCTTCTTTCCAACACAAATGAGATCCATTTTAGACATATGAGAAAAAGACTTAAAGTATTATCACAGTTTAAAGGTTTCATACTTTCGTATAAAGTTGGCTCTACCAAGCCTGATCTAAGGATTTTTCTGGAAGCGGTCAAATCAGCAAAATGCAAACCAGAAGAGTGTGTCTATATAGATGATATAAAAGAATATTCTGATGTTGCTTCTAGAGTTGGGATGAGAGGTATAAATTATAAAACAGCTAGCCAACTTCAAAGGGAGTTAAGAATATTAGGAGTCGTGTGGTAGTGAAAATATTTAAAATGTGCTGTTAGAAAATTCGATCAATTAATCTGTTACAAAAGGAAAATCAGTGTCCCAAAGTTCGATCGCGACTTTTATTTGAATGTCATTAGTGTTTTTTAAAAGGGTGTGACCTTCATAGTGGCCATAACAGTCTGGTTCACCAAAGCGGACATTCAATTTTCTACTTATGTCTTGAACATGCTTCCCTATACCCGGACCTTTAACATGTACGGGATCAGGCAATTGATTTGGCTCTGTATACCGCTTTTCTGGGCAGGCTGGATAACCAAAACTAAAACCCCTATCAGAATATTCCTTTACTAAGGCTATTACTCTGCCCCTCCAAAAAGTCAAAAGTGAATCCCCAACCACTTCAACCATAGAATTTATTTGGGCTTAGAAATTTAAAACTATTCTAACTCGGTTATGTCGATATGGGTACATCTGGTAATTCCTCATTTTCTTTTCCATACCCAAAAATTCTTTTCATCCTCTCCCAATTTTCCCTGTCTAATCTTTGACCTGTGACTGCTACATCCTTTAAAACTTGTTCCATGATTTCAACTGCTCCCCTATCACTAAACTTCCCATAAGCAATCAAAAAGGCATCTTTGTTGTCAGCCATGCCAGCAGCTTTCCGCCTTTCAAAAAACCTATGCTTTCTTCTTTCTCCATCTACGCGACCGTGTTCCAGTTCAATTTGAGTTAGAGCATCATGTCCATATTTGTTTCCCTGAAGATTTCTTCTATTTCTAAGCTTCCAGTGATATATTGATCTCAAAACACTTTCTTCAACAAAAGGGTCCAAGGCACATCCTGCCATTATAAGTGTAATAGAAGCCAATCCTGCGGTTATTTGAATTGTTTTGTCTGGGGAGTCTGACAGTTTACAGGCTGCCACGGAAGCAGCAAGACCAGCTAATCCAACGGATTTTATCAAGTTGGGCACTAACCGTGATCTGTATAAATAACCCTCCATTATATCGCCAAGGGCTCTACAATCGTCTTCAACTGACTGTAATCCTTCTTCACCACCAACCATCAAACCCGTATAAAACTCGTCATCTGTTCCTAAAGTTCTATCGTTGTAACGCTCCCCATTAAAATAAGCTGCTGCAAATCCAGGCCTCAAAACTATTCTTGTTTCCCTTTTTATTAAAGGTGTGAACCATGGGACTTCTGTTTCCCCTCTTATGTATATTTCCCACCTACCCTCAGGCGTCTGGACATCGCCTTTTATATCGGGGTATAATTCTCCAACATGTTTTAACCCATTTTCCAAAACATGAAAGTAATGCCAACCATTATTTTTGGCTTCTCTAGCCCTACCACCAAAATCTCTCAAAATCAAAGGCACTTTTCCTATAGAAGTCATATTCCTAATTGGAAACAAAGTTTTATATTCATATCTTAGCTTTCTCTATCCTGACAATTTTTATCCCAAATTGTTTTGTTTTGTCTTCTGCAAATGGCAGTCTCTGATCCCAACCCAAAGCGATAACTTGCGGTTTTTCTTTAACAACAACTTTGAAAAAATCTTCCGGATCACCAATCAAAACCGTGTCAGCAATTCCCAGGCTTTCTATCTGCTTCTTCCTTTGTTCCATTTCCTTTTTCTCTTCCCTTTTCAAATTGTGTGCATCGTGGGCTATCACAACAACTAGATAATCGCCATGATCCTTTGCCTTCTTCAAAAAATATTCGTGGCCAGAGTGCAGAAAATTAAACCTGCCGCCACAGAGAACTTTGATCATATTTAGAAATAGAGAAACATTATTAAACCC
>JACQNV010000019.1 GCA_016202865.1 Candidatus Aenigmatarchaeota archaeon | reverse complement strand
GCCTATATTTCTCAAGGGTTATAAAGGATCACTCAACAACAGAAGATATAGATAAATTAAAAAGATATATTCAAACCATAAGGCACGAATTAACTCATTGGGACATAGAATCAACAACGCCTTACAGGGCGGTGCGTGGATTAGTTTTAAAGTTGTATGAAGGATTTGAAATACAACATGATTTGAGTCTGGAAATTAGAGATGCGCATGGACTTGTATCAACTGAACAACTTAGGAAGATCATAGAAGATGGGGGAGGAACAGGTACGGAAATTGATTCTATGGCACTAAGAACTAACAACTTGGATATTTTTACTCTTAACGAGGCCTTAGCGTATGCTGTACAAGAACAAGGTGAACAGTTTCAAGGCCAGAATAGTTATAATACTCCTCAATTCATATCAATGTTTGATTATTTCAAGAACAGAATAATATCTGAAGGAACAAGAGAAGTTATAAGATCAGCAAAATCGGCCATAGAAGAGGCGTGGGCAGAAGGAAGGAATGTGACAAATGTTCTTGGTTTAAAGGTCGCGTAATTAAATTGCAACCTGTATCAATTGACCTTCTTCTTGGTGAACTCCGCCAGTCCCGCAACCTGTTTCTGGTAAATTCTTAATGAACTCTTCATATTCTGGCTTGTCCCAATCATAGCTTAGCTTCCTGTCAGTCCTGTCTTCGCGTGACAGAAGGACGACCCTGCTATTATCTTTTTTGTCAATAACCCTCATTCCACAAATATCAGCGATTTTTTTGGAAAACTCCATGATTTCTTCTTGGTTTGCAAAATTGTCCTGGGTCATCCTATATTGTGCAAAACCGATAGGCATCGCAGCCTTTACTTCCAACCAATCAAATTTAACATTCTTCATTATTTCTGCATATTTTTCAGGAGCGTGCATGTTCATCTCTTTACCAACTGTTAGCCTTATCACAGATCGCTTAAAATATTGCAGAAGCTGGAGGCTTTCCATAATCTTTTCCCATCCATTTTCAAGAAGAGGATCGCACATTTTTTGGTAAGTCTCCTTATCTGGAGCAGGCAATGTGATATACAACTGTGTCAGAGGTGTATCAATTAACTTCCTAACCATCTGAGGAACTGTTCCATTGGTCACAAGGAAGGAGGTCATACCCCTGTTTGAAATTTCATGGATTAGTTCTGGTAGTTTAGGATACAAACAAGCCTCGCCGGTAAGGCTTATTGCGACATGTTTCGGTTCCATCGCTTCATAAAGCCTTTTCTTGTCAACATTCATATTGCCCCAAAAACCCATCAAAAGCTCTTTGTGTTCTCTGATAAATCCATCAACTATAGATTTTGGATCGTCGATGTTCTCATAAACAGTTCCTGAATAAGCTATATCTCTCCAGCACCACTGACATCGCAGATTGCAAATATCAACAGACACAGCCGCCTCTATGCATCTCCAAGATTTGATATTGTAAAATGTGTTCTTATAGCAAGTATCCTCGCCACGAACAGCCTTTTTGCACCAAAGACAAGTCTTGATGGCTGAATGGTTGCCTACAAACCTGTATCCCTGCTTCTCCATTTCCTTGATTCTTTCTGGACTTATCATATAGCTAGCTAGTATATAGAGAGGGAATAGAGCTGTAGTGAAGGGCTGAAACTGATCTACAGATCAGTTTCCGTTCTCTATTGAAACCTCTCCTCTTGAGTTCTCCATTTCTTTTATACGCTCTGGTGATATCATATTATGATAAATAGTGGCCGGAAGATATAAAAATGTCTTACAACCTATATAATACTGGGGGGGGAGATTGGTGTAGCCTTTACTTCTATCCCTGTCGTATAATATGGGTGAAATAATTTTTCCTTTAACAAAAGAGGTGGCTTCTAAAAGGGCATTTAGAGAGGGCCTCACCTATGATGATGTTTTACTTGTCCCGAAAAAATCCGCTGTTATTTCCAGAAAGGATGTCGATGTTAGTACAAGGTTATCTAGAAACATAAATCTTAACATCCCGCTTGTCTCTGCAAACATGGATTCTGTCACAGAATCGGCTATGTCAATTGCAATGGCGAGAGAAGGCGGGATAGGGATTATACACAGGTTTTTAACAATGGAACAGCAGGTTAAAGAGGTATTAAAAGTAAAGAGATCAGAAAGCCTGCTTATTGAAACCCCACAAACAATTACTCCAGACAGCACAATAAAAGAAGCTAAACAGTTGATGGAAGAGAAAGGTATTAAGGGCCTGCTTGTTGCTGATTATAATAATATACTTGTGGGAATCCTTACAACCAGGGACATTTCTTTTGAAACAGATCCGTACAAGAGGGTTTACGAGGTTATGACAACCAGCAAAGATCTTATCACAGCCCAACCAGGAATTAGTATTGAAGAAGCCAGAAAAACTTTGCACAAAAATAGGATAGAGAAACTGCCAATAGTTGATAGTCAAGGTTACTTGAAAGGCCTAATAACAGCGAGAGATATACTAAAAAAAGAGGAGCACCCACAGGCTGCAAAGGACAAGAAAGGAAAATTAATTGTTGGAGCGGCTATAGGCGTTAAGAAGGGTTTTTTGGAAAGGGCTTCGTCACTTCTTGAAGCCGGAACAGACATCATTGTTGTAGATATCGCGCATGGGCATTCAGATTTGGCAATAGATACTATAAAAAAATTAAGGAAAGCTTTTGGTGGTATTGAAATAATGGCTGGGAATATTGCAACTGCAGAAGCCGCAAAGGATTTGATAGATGCTGATGTTGACTCGATTAAAATTGGCGTTGGGCCTGGAAGTACATGCATTACAAGAATTATAACAGGCTCTGGTGTGCCTCAGTTAACTGCTGTTATGGATGTGGCCAAGGCGGCTGCAGATGCTGAAATTCCTGTAATAGCAGATGGCGGTTTGAGGACATCGGGCGATTTAACTAAAGCTCTTGCTGCCGGGGCGGCAACTGGTTTCAGCGGTTTTTTGTTTGCTGGTACAGATGAAACACCAGGAATAACTGTTTTAAGAAAAGGGAGAAAATTCAAGATATACAGGGGGTCTGCATCCTTTGGCTCCGCGCTTGGAAGAAAGGAAAGTGGGGCAAGCGATGACGCAATTGATCCAAATGATTATGTTCCAGAAGGTGTTGAATCTATTGTGCCTTACAAAGGGCCTGTTTCAGATGTAATAAAACAGCTAATAGGCGGCCTCAAATCTGGGATTTCTTACTGTGGAGCGAAAAGCATTAAGGAAATGCAGGAAAAGGCTGAGTTTATGAGAGTCACTGATAACGGTGTAAAAGAAAGCGGACATCACGATGTGGATGCGGTTTAAGCGTCAAATCCGTCTAAGATTCTTCTAACAGCATTCAAATACGCTTCTGCACCAGTTGGTTTTTTCATCCATCCTCTAATGTTAGATTCTTTTTCAAGTTCTTTTAACACATTATCATCCAAAAAACCAGACACAACGAGAATCGGTATATCGGGTCTGACCAAACCTATAGAAATTGCAGAACCAACACCGTCTTGGTTGGGCATTCTAATATCCATGTGAACAAGATCGTAAGCTGTCCTGTTTACCTTTCTAAAAGCATCATTTCCGTCCACTGCAACATCTGCATCATAACCATGTTTTTTTAACAAAGCTTGATAAAACTCTCTCGCTGTGGATTCATCATCTACAACCAATATTCTCTTCCTTTCTAATTCTGCCATTGTAAATTTTTAGGGGCAAGTTATTTAAATGTTGGCTAAGCTCTTGGGTTTCTTTCCTTTCTAGAAGAAATTATACTCCTTATACTTCCCACATACTTTTCCAAATCAACTGGTTTTTCCATCATACCTCTTACATTTTTACAGTGCTTTAGCTCGTCTCTAACATGTTTATTCAAATGACCTGAAACAACCAATACTGGTAAATCTGGCATCACCTCTTCCATAGTAATAATAGCCTCATCGCCGTTAGAGCCCGGCATCTTTATGTCCATGCTGACAAGATCATATGTGAAATCGTGAGCCATTTTCAAAGCTTGCACACCATTATATACAATATC
>JACQNV010000016.1 GCA_016202865.1 Candidatus Aenigmatarchaeota archaeon | reverse complement strand
TACCTATATTCTTTTGGTATTGTTTTAGATGGAGTTTTTCTACTCCATTTAAGATCTACTCAGTCTTTGTGTAAATGTTTTCTTTCTGGACTGTGCTCTTTCTTTTTTGAAAAGAAAGAGTAGAAGTGAAACTAGTTTCAAGTTAACTTTATATGCCGTTTCCCCAAGTTTTTAACCATGATGCATGTAGAGCTGTTGGCCAGAATAACATGCGATCATATAACAGGGGACAAAGTTTACGAACTTGTGAAAGACCACCATCTGCAAACCGACACAATATTTTCCACGAAGAGGGTATTGGAAATCGGAATAGACATGGAAAAGAGGTGCACAGAGTGCAGAGGCCTTTTAAAGTCCATAAGCGAGGTTAAGGAAAACGATATATGAGAGCATGGAGTATTGTTGTGTTGGTTATTTTGATCAGCATTGCATCTAGCCTGGCAACTTCTGTAGCACTACAACCACAAAAGACTCAGAATGATTATATTGAGGATTTTTATCTCACAGAAAACGCTGTACATGTAAGCCCTCACAGCATTAGGGGTAGCATGGATAAAGGTGTAAGCAATTTTGTTCTGGTTGATCTCAGAAGCCAGCAGGAATATGAGAAAGAGCATGTTGTTGGCGCGGTAAGCATACCAGCCTATAAGGATCCTGATACATCTGCATACGATGAAGTTGATAGAATAGTAAATTCTTTCAAGGAGTTGAAGGAGAATAATCCAGGAAAGGATATTATTGTTTACTGTTATAGCATGCCTTGCATGACAGGTAGGAAGATCGGGAAGATGCTTGTTGAAAATGGCATATATGTTAAACACCTTGGAATTGGGTGGAATGAGTGGAGGTTTTTCTGGAATTTATGGAACCATGAACACGAATGGAACCAGACAGATGTCATGAATTATATAGCTACAGGGAAGGAGCCTGGAAAACCAAAACTAAAAAACACTACACAAACATGTATTGAGGGCGAATTTGGCTGCTAAAAGAGGTTATATGAGCAATAGATGCGAACCATGTAATAAGGATTTTGAATCTATGGAGTCTTTACAGCAACACAAATTGGCCAAACACACAACCACAGAGAAAACGAAATCTGGAACAGGCAACAGACTGAATAAGAAATATGGGTTTTTGATTGTGATTATATTAATAGTTGCGATATCGGGGACATATTTCGGCTTATCTCAAGGCACAGGGTATGTTTTCCTGAGCGAATACACTGAACATTCAAAGGGATCTGGACAGATAGAAGTTGTTGAATATTCTGACTTTCAGTGCCCAGCTTGCGGTGCGGCTTATCCAGAAGTAAAAAACATAATCAGTCAGGCTGAAGATAAAGTAAAGGTGATTTACAAACAACTCCCTTTAACCAGCATACACCCATATGCATTCAAGGCAGCTGAGGCATCAGAGTGCGCAGCAGACCAGGGAAAATTCTGGGAATATCACAATAAGCTATTCGATAACCAAAACAAGTTAGATGTTGTCAGCCTTAAAAAATATGCAGCAGATATTGGTTTAGACACAGTTAACTTTAACGCTTGTTTGGATACAGGAGCAACGGCCGGCAGGGTTAGGGCAGACATGGAAGAAGCCAAGTCTAAAGGCGTCAGGGCAACACCAACATTTTTTGTAAATGGTAAAAAACACGAAGGTGTCCTGACATTACAAAAGCTTTTGGAGCTAGCAGCTAGTTTATAATTTCCCAGAGCCAATAATAATTTAATGAAGCGGAAACACAAGACATATAAGCTAAAAAAGAGTCTAGGCCTTCTTGAAACTACCTTTTATGGAGTTGGTATAATTCTAGGCGCTGGAATATATGCCATACTTGGTCATGGAGCAGGAGTCGCCCAAGGCGGTCTTTGGATCAGTTTTATAATAGCTGCAATCATTGGTAGCTTTACCGGACTCACATATGCTGAACTGGCAAGCAGATATCCAAAAGATGCAGCTGAATTTAATTATACAAAAAAAGCATTTAACAGAAAATACCTGGCCTTTATTGTTGCGTGGATAATGATTTTTGTTGGTATAGTGTCTGCAGCCACGGTTTCGCTGGGTTTTGCTGGATATTTTGCTGTTTTATTTGGGACTCCTGTTGTTCTTGTGGCTGTAGCTTTGATTTTACTCCTGTCTTTGCTTAGCTGGATTGGTATCAAAGAATCAGCAAAATTCAATATTTTATCCACATTGATTGAAATGGGTGGGTTAGTGATAGTGGTTTTAATTGGCATTTCAATCGCGGGTTCAGATGGAATTTCAACTGATGTTTTGAAAATGCCTGAAACAGGATTTGCGGGTATATTGGCGGCTGTGGGATTAATATTCTTTGCTTACATTGGTTTTGAGGATATGGCCAATATGGCTGAAGAAGTTAAAAATCCTAAAAAGACCATACCGAAGGCTCTTGTCATCTCCATAACGATCACAACAATATTGTATATCCTGGTCTCTATATTTGCTGTTTCTAGTGTTGGGTGGGAGACACTATCCAAATCCGATGCTCCACTAACAACTATTGCTGAGAAAGGCCTTGGGCAGAACGGAATTGTATTGATGTCGGTTATTGCATTATTCGCGACTGCAAATACGGTTTTAATTATACTTATAGTCGTTTCCAGAATACTTTACGGTCTTTCATGCCAAGGCGTTCTCTCCAAAACATGCAAGGTTGTTGGAAAAAGGGGAACACCGCACTTTTCCATATTACTTGTTTGCATCGTAACAATAGGCTTCGCGCTTATCGGAAACATTAAAACAGTCGCCTCGCTTACAGATGTCGGGATATTTATCGTTTATATAGCAATCAACATTTCCTTAATCAAAATTAGATTATCTGAGAAAAAGGCATCAAAAAAACACTTCAGGTCACCAGTAAACATTGGCAGATTCCCATTGCTGGCCTTGTTTGGTTTATTATCGGCTGGATTTATGCTGTTTTATTTTGAACCTCTATTTCTTGCTGGAGCCATCACAATTATAGCTGTCGGTTTCTGTGTGTACAAAGTTTTCAACAGATAATATTGTTTTTGATAGCTTGAGTTATTTAATCAGTCTCCACCAAATACTATTATGAGCAGGGCGAAACACATTGAAAGAAAGTCGGGCTGGAAATGGGCCTTCATATTCTTTGCTATCTCATTCATCATACTTTTCAGCTATTCTATAGTCAGGTACAATGTTCTCAAAGGCGTCCCTGTGGACCAGATACCCCTGTTCATTTTCAATAAAGCCATATCCCTGACAGCAGTGGTTGTAATCGCCGCATCTTTTATAATAGGCCCATTTGCAAGACTTTGGCCTAGGGGATTTGTTCCTAGATTATATTTAAGGAAATATTTGGGTGTCTTGGGATTTGGTGTCGCTGCCTTACATGGAATTATTTCTCTGCTTATATTCAATCCAGCTTATTATCCAAGATTCTTTACAGAAGCAGGAAAACTAACATTCAGCGGGGAGTTGTCAATGCTTTTTGGAATTTTATCCATATTTATTTTCTCCGGGGTTGCGGTGACCTCCCTGCCTTCTGTTGAAAAGGGCATGCACCCGAAACAATGGAAATTCATACAGAGATTGGGCTACTTGGCTTTCCTGTTTGTTTTATTCCATCTTGTTACAATGGGCTGGGAAGGTTGGATAAACACATCTGGTTGGCCTGGTGGGTTGTTACCAATTAGCTTTATAGGGTCATTGGTTATAATATTTGTTTTAGTTATCAGAGCAATTGTTATAGCCCTGCCAAAACCAAGGAATTGAATATGGAAACAAGACCAACAAAAAATATACTCCCTAAAGCAGAACAAAAAAAGCTAATAGAAGAGGCCTCTCAACTATTTAGGAAAGCTTTTCTACCAGATGTGGATGTAGATAAAATAATGATAACTGGAGGAGCGGCAGAAGGTCGACTTGGAGAATATGATGTTCCCTTAGGGGAAAAATACGGCAATAGGATGGTCTCTGATATAGATGGTGTAGCGATCGTTGAAGATGGATACAAACCAAACTCAGAATGGAAACTTGTTGCAAAGAGGGATTTTTGGGAAGTTTATAGAATAGGAGAAGTTGCTGAAAAATATCCTGTTGAATGTCTCATATTGAGAAGATCCTCTATTGTGAAAAAAAAGGTGGTAGAAAGGGGTGAATTTTATGGGATACCTATGACATCGGATACGAAAAACAAATTCATTGTAATTTATGAAAGGGGTCCCAAAAGGCAATAATTTATGCTGAACAAGATGCAAGACCCTAGTCAGAAGACTTCATACGACCTTATTATAATCGGCGCTGGTCCAGCTGGCATATCTGCGGCTCTATATGCTGCAAGGCAAAAATTGAACTTTTTGGTTCTTACAGAGGATATTGGGGGTTTGGCAAATTTTGTTCCAAGCCTGAAGACATATTTAGGCATCCATTATATTAGCGGGTATGATCTTGTTAGTAAATTTAAGGAGCATCTCAAGGATTTTAAAGTTCCTCTCAAGACTGGTGCTGGCGTTAAAGAAATAAGGAAGTTAAAAAAAGGGTTTTTGATAAAAACAAATAAAGGCGAGTATGAATCCAAAGTTGTGATTATTTCGAGTGGCAGGCGATTCAAGAAGCTTGGAATAAAAGGGGAAAAAGAATTTGAAGGGAAGGGTTTGAGCTTTTGCGCTGCTTGTGAAGGTCCCATGTTCAGAGATAAAACTATCGCTATCATTGGTGGTGGGAGATCTGGACTGTTTTCCTGTTTATTCATGTTATCCATCGCGAAGAAAATTTACTTGGTGGAAAAGGAGGATAGTATAAAGGAGGGTGGAGGATTAAGAGAGGTTACCAGGATAATTAGGGGCAATCGAAAAGTTGAGATAATCACCGGAGCATACACTAAGGAAATTATTGGGAATAGGTTTGTGAATTCAATAAAGATTGTAAAAAACAAGAGGGACAAAACTCTGAAAGTTGATGGTGTATTTGTTGAGATTGGATATGAGCCAAACACAAATTTTCTGAGGAGGTTGGTAAAACTAAATGGGAGAAAGGAAATAGTTATAGACAAGAATAACATGTCGAGTATGAAAGGCATCTTTGCGGCTGGTGATGTGACAGACATCCCAGAAAAGCAGGTTATTGTTTCTGTGGGTGAGGGAGCGAAGGCTGTGCTTTCTGCAATTTTGTATTTGGAGAGAGTATAGTTACTATCTTTTTTAATATTATAAGGGTTTATTAGTTGTTAAAATCAGACAATATTATAATACTATATTAGATATGCATAAAATGAATAAAAAAGTGTCAGTGATTTTGGTTTTTGTTTTAGTCGGATCTATATTACCTGTGGTTTACGCACAGAATGAAACAGCCTCCTCAACACCCACATCCTCGTCTGCTCCTATATGTCCGACTGTCTGCATTCCTATGTGGAAGCTAGATGGCAGCACATGCCGGTATAGTGACTGTGGCAGCGGCTGTGGACCAGACAGCATAACAACATTCAAATCAGAGGAAGAATGCAAATCAAAAACAGCGACTTCAACACCGTATGCAACTGCTACTGCGTCATCTGTCCCAACCCCAGCACCCTCCCCGACAATAGCAGGTAAATGCACAGAAGATGACAATGGAATAAATGTTGTTAAAAAAGGGACAACGATTGATTCTACAGGTAGTTATACTGATTATTGTGTTGACAATTCTTTGGTTGAATACTTTTGCGATGGATCTATGGCTAAGAGGGCTTCTTCTGACCCGAATGGGTATCCATGCACCGATTACGGATCGGTTAAATGTGCTGATGGGAGATGTGTGACACCCAACGAGATGCATTATTGTGATGATAAAGCAGATAATGACAATGACGGAATGACAGATTGCGATGACTCTGAATGTTCTTCAAGTTATTCCTGTTCTGTTGCAAACAAATGTTCCAAATACCAGCCATGGAATTGCTATGATAAAACAACATGTGTAAATGCCGGCGCATCATGGTGCTCAGATCTGTATGGGCCAAAACAATGGTGCTCAGACAAATGCCCAACATTTACTTGCTCTAGATCAGAACCATGGAACTGCAAAACTGAAACAGATTGCGCTAATTCTGGATTAAAATGGTGCAAAAATCAATGGGGCGATGCAAAATGTGATTTTATCTGCCCAGAAGTTGCCAAGCCCGCTTGCCCAATTGTGACAACAGGCACAGCGTGTAAATATGGGGAAGAGGAGTCTGTTCCTACATTTGACAATAATGGGTGCCAAACAGGTAATTATTGCAAACCGATAAACATATGTCCAAAGGAGTGGAAGCCTGTATGTGGTGACAATGGTGTAACATACCAAAATCTTTGCAAAGCTAGGGTGATGGGTATTGGGATTAGATATGAAGGCGAATGCGGAACAAAAACAATGTGCGATGATAGGATGGTTGAAGAGAGGTATAAGAAATGCCAAATAGAAAGGGGTATCCCAGAAAGGTTCACAAGGCCAGATGGCTGCACAGACATATTCTGCAAATATGAAAATGCGAAGACGCCGATAGTACGATCGCCATCTGAATGCATAGAAGAAAAAGATCCTGTGACAGGGTTTATAAACTATAGATGTGCCACGAGGTCTATATCACCGACATGTCCCCAAATGAGGGAAGAAGACAGGAGATATGCAAAAGACAACTGCTATGCTTATGGAGGCACGCCAAATTACAGAAAGACGGCAGAAGGGTGCGAGTATCTTGACTGCAATTTTGAAAGCAAAAAACAGGTTTTTGAAGTTGCTGAATGTTTAGCAGAAAATCAAGTAAAAGAGGTTGAGAATAAATGCAATAGCCTTGGCTTAAAAACGGTTTTTAAGATTTCAACTTTAAAGGAAAATGATGGAACAGAAAAATCATGTAAGATTGCAAGATGTATAGAATCTGTAAAAACAGAATGGTGTCCAACAAGTTTACCTACAGAATCAAAAATTATCTGCCCACAAGGCGCCATGGAAACTGTGGGCATAGATGAAAGAGGGTGCAATATTCTAAAATGTGTGACAAAGGAAGAAAAGGAGTGTCCACAACCGCCGCCAAAAGAGGCTTTCTTGAAGTGTGAGGAGAAGGGTGGCAGGATGATTATCAAGCAGGATGAACGCGGTTGTTCGAGGTTTGCTGAGTGTGTAAGTGGGATGAATGAGGACATATATGTTGAAAGGGTGAAGAAAGTTCCTGAAACAATGGAAGTGCTGCAATTTGCGCTGAAGCTTGAGGAGATGAAAATTTCTCTTGATACATTTATCAAAAGAATTGACAAAATAGCCGATTACTATAAAACTAAATCCACATCAGATTATGAAAAATACAATAGGGTAAAGGTCCTGCTTTCAACAGCAGTGGGCACCCTTGAAAATGTGAAGATCGATATGAGGGAAAAGATTAGCACATTAACTACGGATAATATAGAAGCATTCAAATATAGGATAAAGGAAATAAAACAGGTTTTCAAAAAGATATTATTTGTCTTATTGGGTGGGAAAGAAGCAAAGGAAGACTTTTCAAAAGTAGAAGACTGTGGCACAAGTTCAGATTGCATGGAGAATGCATTCAAATTATGCAAACCTGCAAGAATAGGTCCGCCTGGCGGTGGACCAACGCCTGGGACTGTCATGGCTGGACAACTATCTGAGATTGCTATTGTCGGCCTTGAAGGCGATAAATGTGTGATGAAGTGGACAGCTGGCACAGAAACCATGACATGCAAATTCGAGAATTATGCGCTTGGCACGAAAAACATTGGCATAAACTCAGAGAAAAGCTTGGAAAAATACTGCGAAGGCAGCCTTCTTAAAAGGCTTTCAAGCACAATGACAACTGCATCAAAGATGCAGAGAATAGGTGGTGAGCCAAGACTACCAGAGTCTGTCAATTCTGTTGTTAGCGCAGTAAAGTTATCCCAAGATCCGAATGATTATAGATATATTTTTACAGCCAGCGATCCAGAAGGTGTCAGCGAGTTTAGTATGTCAAAATCCAATTTTGATGGGATATTAATCTTCCGCGCAAACAACCCCGGCGAATGTTTGAAAGAGGCAAAATCAGGTGAGGTCAAGCTGAGTCCAAAAGATTTCCCGCTCACAGTTTCAGTTGATGATTGTGGAGAACAGGTCTTCAGATATGAAATGAAAATGGATATTTCTCTGAAAACAGAACCCATCCTACCAGACAGGCCAGCACCAGGTGAGCAACTGCCTGTCCAAAAACCACCAAAGTCCGATGTCAGCGGGATGAAAATGTCTTCAGATCCAAATGATTTAAGATATAGCTTCACTGCGCACGACGCGGATGGTATAAGGGAGTTCTACATTGAAAAGTCAAACTTTGATAATGTGTATGTAAAAATAGATCCTCCCTGCGCCAAAGAAATCACCTCAGAGCTCAAATTCAACCCATCAGAACTTCCTAATCCGTTTAAAGCTACAGTTATGGATTGCGGCACGCCTCCCGCAAGGAGTGAGCTAAAAGTATATATAGAAAGTTCTGCTATTAGGGAACAGCGAGCAGTACAAATTGAAAGAGCTGTTCAACAAATACCGGTACCTGTCGCGATACAACAGCAACCAATCTAGAATAGGAGGAAATTTATGAAAAATAAAAAAATTACATTGTTTATACTGATGCTTCTAGCCGCTACAGTATTTATATCAGGATGCGCCCAGCAGCCAGTGGCAGGGAACGAAACAATAAACGATGTAAAAAGCGACAAGGATGTTGCGGATGTGGTAGGCGATGTGAGCACAGACATCTCTGACTTCACAAAGGATCTGGATAATATAGATAGTGGGCTTGGATAATCTGTGGCTCAATTTATGAAGTATCTTTATCTCATCACAATTTCCATTACTTTTGTTGTATTGATAAGCGGTTGCTCAAAGCAGTTTGATAGTGATAATAAAACTGAGCCTTCTGTTTTTGTGGGAAAAAACTTTAGTGGACAGAAAGAAATAAAATATAGACCATGCAGACATCTACAAGATAATAATTGGAGTCTATAAAATATAATTTATACAGCCATTCTCCCGAGCTTCAGAAAATGTGATGCAGTTACGATAGTGATTTATACCACTGGCTTAATACGTCTTCAGCTGGTTTTCCACGGATGTTGTATTCTTTGGTCAATGGAAATTCATCTGGCCAGTAAGTAAAAGGATAAACGCCGATAATATAAAAGGACTGGGAAACCACATTCATTATTGCTTCAAAACCCATTGCCTGTTCCTCTAAATCAAGTTTGTATTTGTCAGAATAAATTTCCCAAAGGGCGGTTGCCGCATCATCAACTCCTGCTTTGCCGGTTAATCCTCCGTCAATGCTCGGATAAGCAACCTGCTGAAGAATAACCGGTTTTTTGTATTTTTCATATAACGGTTTTAATCTTAAATCAAAAATTCTTTTAGCGTTAGTATTTAATTCTTCCTGTGTTGGATTATTTTTATCAGTAAGGCCAACCCACCAGTTAATGCCAATAAAATCAGCCTGTTTCATAAATGGAATATCATCCGGATTTGGCCAAATGTTGGGAATATCGCTATCAATCTCCCCGCCAATGAAAAGGTTGCGGCCCAACTTTCCACTATAAGCAGACTTTACCTTGCTATAAATCGCTTCCAATCTTTCTTTGTAATCTGCTGGCCTTTTGTCAGGCGATGCCGCCACTGCCACCCAGTCACCGGTGATAATCAAATATTCAACATTGTACTTGTTCGCCTTATCTACAAAATACATTGCGTATTTTTCATACTCGCTAAACCACTCATTCCACCATTCTTTGGAAAAGCTTGCCTTGCTGGTATCGGCGCAGCAGATCTGGGGCGCCATATAAACCTTAAAGCCGTCTGCTTTCATCTTCTTTAGATGAAAGTTAATTTCTTCGTCGGAGTATGTATGACCAAACCCTTCAGAAGTGATTATTGGAACAGGATTTACCTGCTTGTAATCCCACGGCGGGGCTATTTCAATCCATTGGAATCCTTTTTCCTTCATGCGTACATGAGTGCTGTCAAGCAAATCTTTAAAATTGCCCCACCAAAAGTCAACTATCAGCGCCCCTTCTTGGAACTTCTCGGAGTTCACTCTCGATAAAAATTGAACTTTGCCGGCATTGGTTGGAATAATCGGCATTTGGTACACATCTCCTTTTGGCATCCATCTCCATTTTTCAACAGTATCATTTATTTGCTTTGGTTCCTTTTCAACCAAAACCCTGCGCGAAGCTGTTTTTGAGTCTGGTGAAAATTCTTCTGCCCCGACAAACCCCCAATTATTGCGCAGATACCTGTAACCTATTTCTTTATCTTTAAAATCTCTTAAATCAGCTTTCAAATCCCAAACATTTTCAACTGTTTTCTCCATTTTTAAATTTCTTCCCCACTCATTTAACACTTCACTAATTTGAAGATAAACTATTGTATTGTTTGGGGTGTTTTCAGGGACTTTTACAGTAAAGGCGACTGAATATGGGGAGGTTGGTATTGTAGATTGTTTAGGCGGTGGCATTGGTGACGAGCTAGATACTGGTTTTTCTGTTGATTGTGTGGATGGAGAAACAGATGCTGATGGTTGCGTCTTTTCACTTGGTTTTGCACCAGGTTGTTGCGCGCAACCGCTGATAATTATAACTCCAATAATTGCCAATACTAAAATCCAAATGCCTTGTTTTGATTTCATTATAGTATAGATTATATAATATGATTAAATAACTACAAGTATCCAATAGTATATCGGTTTCCATTGAGATGTTGAACCAAAATCAGCATTTCATCAAAGATGATGAGATGTCTCGTGTCATGATATAACCAATGAGACACGATCTCACGACATCTCTGCATCTTTAGCATAGATAGAGATGCAGATTTCTTTGGAAAGATGATATGTGTATCTGTTTTCTTTCTGGGTTATAAGGCTCTTTCTAAACAGTTGCATATTTTGGGTACTGTAGCCTTTTGTGGAAGTGTTAGCTCCTGTAAAAGGCTACATGTGAAACTAGTTGCAAACATACCCATATATGCTGTTTCATTGAAAGAATCGTATAAGTTTGAAGGCTTATGGGAGACAAAAATCAAAGTTTTTCGGGTTTGTATGTTTTGTTAGCGTTTGCAATAGGCATGCTTGCATTTAATCAATATTTGATCTTAGGTTCGGGCAGCCAGACAACACAAACTACAGGGAATTTTATAGTTAGCCAGCCTGTCCAATCAATACAACCAGCACAGCAACAATCTCAAGCATCTCAAGCCGAACTTCAAGCTGTTTTGGACAAGGTTATACCAAAGGGTGTTCCTGGAGTATATGGAACTGAATTAAAAGTGTCTTTTGACGACCCTGTTAACAGCTTGGATATACTGGCTAATCTGGATGCTGATTTAAACCCAGGAAAAGGTGGGATAAAGTTTGAGGAGTTGACACAAATCCAGAAAGACAGGTATTTGAAGATTGGTTTCAGCATAGCATGCGAGTTTTGTTGCGGCGTCCAGTCACTTATAACAAAAGATGGTCAACCATCCTGTTCATGTGCCCATTCAGCTGGAATGAGAGGTTTGGCAAAATATCTATTGAAGAATCATGAGAGCGAATTTACAGACGAACAGATACTGGACCACCTGACAAAATGGAAGACATTGTTCTTCCCGCAACAGATGGTAGCCAAGTATATGCAAGAACAAGGAATGTCAGTTTCAGGTTTACCTAAACAGGTAGGAGGTTGTTAAAGGGACGAAATAGGTTTTTGATAAATTGGATAGAAAACATATTTCCACCAATCTATGGATCAGTTGAATATACTAACGGGTTTGATTGCAGTTGTAATAGTGATAGTGGCTATTCAAACTGTACAACTAGTCACAATGTCGCAAAAGGCGGCAACGGGAAACTTTGTAGCAACAAACACACAGGCTCAAGTTGGATCTCAGTCACAGAGTGGAGCAATAGATACGAGCGGAATGACAGCAGATGAAAAAATGAACTATGAAATGCATGGAATAGTTCCTGCACGATATGGTTCAAGTGGTTCTAGCGCTTTGAACGGATTGCCACAACAAGTTGGGGGCTGCTAAATATGAACAAAGGAATTACAGTTTTTTTGATTTTGGTTGTTGTGGGAGTTGTTTTAGGCGTGGCTGTTGCCAATAAAGGCGGTACAACTGGTAATGTGGTAGCAAGCGGTTCCTTACAGGACGCAGATCAGCTAAAAGTTTTTCAAGGTAAAATAACCAACGCCAAGCTTTCCACAGGAAGGTTAGAAGGTGTATCAGTTACAGATAAGGGTTGTTATGGTGTGGGCGGCGGTTTGGTTGAATGCAATACAGATATAGAAACAAGTCAAGGCTCAATAAACTTTATCTACAAACACAACATGAACATACAGCCTTGCCTTAGCATGTACGGTAAAGAGAAAGTTATAGTGGATATTCTTGATGCAAATGGGAACGCCAAAGTGACGAGAACTATTGATATTACGGACGACATGAGTAGTATGCATTAGAATTGGGAGATGGAATTCATGACTAACAAACTTTTCATAGTGCTGGCAGCAGCCATAACCTCATTGGTATTATGGCCACCAAAGGTTATGGCTCACTGCCCACTTTGCACGGCAGCAGTGGGATCTGGCTTAGTTGTTGCTAGATCCATGGGTATAGACGATTCCATTGTTGGTATCTGGATTGGAGCCTTCATAATATCTACTGCCCTCTGGCTAAACAAGTTTTTGTCCAAAAGATTCAGGATAATTCCATTTCAGAAAACAATTATTATAGTGGCTTTTTTCCTGCTTACTGTTGTACCATTTTACTTTTCAAATCTAATCACATTTGAGTACACACTCTTTGGGTTTGATAGGTTATTGTTCGGCACTGTAGCCGGTTGTATATTGACACTACTAAGCTTTGGTTTAAGCAGCAAAATGAGAAACGAGAAAAATAAAGTCATCATACCTTTCCAAACAATTGTAGTCACAATAGCTATATTGATAATTTCAAACCTTGCTTTGACATTAACTATCGGAATGGCATAATGGGGCTCTGTATTATGGAAAAATTAGATCCTAAAATTTCGGAACTTGTAAAAAAGGTCAGAAAATATAAGGAGGATACAGGTGTAGATTTATCTTCTGGGGAAGATTTGAGCATTGGCTTGATGAATATAATCAGCATAGAGGAGCACCTTTATTTCAGTACGATGAAAACAGGGAAAAAAACTTATTTGGATATTTTATCAACTGTAAGGGAACTTAGAAAGAAATTGCTCAGGGAGCTGGTAAAGGATCCGGAAGGTGAGGTCTGGTGTATCAGCAAACATCTTCTTGCATCCAGCATGAGATTGATTGAAGTTGGAACAAAGTATATGGAAAAGGATGAGAAGAAAGCATACTTCATGTTCAAGAGCGCATTTGAATTATACAGCTTGTTTTGGGGATTGAATTTAGACATTGTAAAAAAGGAGGAGATCTCTGGAGAATTTAAGGAAGAGTTAAAGAAGGATGGATGGAAATCTGGATTCTCTGCAACTATTAAAAAGCTCATAGACTGCTGCAAGGAGTAACATGGGAAAACAAAAACACAAAAAAGATGGGAAAGGAGTTTTTGCAATAGCAGGGTCTGTTTCTGGGGCAGGAAGCATAATATCGGCACACAATGTCTGCCATTCAATTTGTTTGGCTGTTGTTGCTTTACTTTCTGTCTTCGGTATATTTGTCTCGGCTGATATCTTGATGTGGCTCCAGGATTACAACTTGTTTTTCTGGACAATGGGGGTTGCTTTTCTTGCTATTAGCCTAGCTATCTATTATAAGATGCCGTGTTGTATTTCCACAAAAATGATCTTGTTTAATGTTGGTCTGTTAATTATAGGGCTGCCTTTCCTGGCAACATTCAATATAGTCCTCTGGCTTATAGGTGGTTATATAGTTTTGCTTAGCATTAGTTGGTTGATCATTGAAAAGTTTGAAATTCGGGCGAGGTGATTTATGGACATGAAAATAGTGATTTATGCTGTGGTAATTTTTGCGGTTGCTGTTTTGGCATGGAGCATCACAACCATGTCAAACGGCGCTAAAACAAATCCGCAATACCAGTACTATAACAACCTGCAACAGCAATCTGCAGACGGCTGCGGGGACTTGACTGAGACGGGAAATATACAACACCTAAGCCATCATCCAGACCAATATTCAGAGTGTATAAAGAAAGTTGATCCACAAAAATTCAAGGAAGCTGTTGGAGGAGACAGAGATAATTTTTTGAAGAGTAAGGGATTGTAGGAGGTGAGAATATGACGAGTAAAAACGCAGGCAGAACCATTGTGCCTTGGGTAGTTGTTGCCTTGCTTGTTGGAGGCATTATAGGATACTACAGTGGTCAGACAAACCAAAAGTGGTCTCCAAATTACATACAAGAAACTGCATATATGATGGGGAATAATGCTAACTCAATGATGCAAATGGGACAGATGATGATGAATGCCGGACAGATGATGCAGCAAAAGGGTTTGGTATACAATGATACAAATATGATGAATTTTGGCAAGGAATTTGAATATAATGGCACCATGATGCAGAATTTGGGAAATGAAATGATGGGAAGAAGCAATGGCATGATGGGAATGATGAAATAGATTATGTGAGAATATGGCAAATAAAAAATTTAGCCAATTAAACAACCAGGCTCTAGGATTAGCTTTTGCAGTATTTGGGTTTTTGTGGTGGATTGCGGGGCTTTTCTGGCATGGTATGATGGGACAGCCAACAGCAATGGGAATGATGTATAGAAGCTTTTCATTCCTTAACCCGATGCATTCCGTAGCTGTATTGGTATTGTTTGTTGTTGCGGGCTATGTATCAGGCGAGATAATTGCAAGGCTCTATAATTGGTTTTTAACAAGATAGGGAGGTGTCTATGGTAGATTGCTGTTGTGGTGTTAAAAAATCGAAGAAAAAGAAGGGTGGATGTTGCGGGAAGTGCTGAATTATTTTATAATCAGTTTACCCCTCACCATGTCCATTGAACATCTGAACCTAAATTCGCCTGCTTGAGTTGGATTGATTTCTATTGTTTCCACCTTGTCAGAGCCTACTATTTTGCTGATGCCGAAATCTGGGAATACAATTTCCCTTGCACAGCCAGCGGTTTCATCGGCATAGAGGCTTATTCTTAACGGGATACCTTTCTTTGCAATTATAACATTTGGGGAATAGCTCGCAACGGTGATTCTAATTTCAGCTTCCTGGTAACCGTCTTTTAGTGTCGCTTCTTTTACCTCTTCTTTAGTTAGCAGGTAGGATTGTGTTGAGTAGTTTTGACTGCTGGATAAAGAATCTATTGCTTTTCCAGAGCCAGATTCTATTGGAAAAGATAGAATAATGCTCGCGAGCAATAAAATAACTGCAAAGGATCCGAATAAAATAAACTGGTTAGACACTTCGTTTTTTTCTTTTCTTGGCCTTACAGGAGTACAACAGCTTACTCTGCAATTTACTGCATATGTGATTCCTATCATAGTAATCAAAAAAATAGAGCTAAAAAACGGGATAAAGATTTCTATGTCAAAGGGTCTCACCATCTGCCCTAACATGGCTCCCATCATACCACCCATCGGGCCAGCTATTGTGCCTTCCATAACTCCTAGATGACCACCTAGTTTTCCAAAAGGTACGCCAAATAGGAGACCTACTACACTTCCAATAATTACACCATATAAGAAATTTCCTGTGGGTATGAGAAACAATGTTGCCGTAACCAAACCACCAATCAGACCAAATGTCATCCCTATCATCATACCATGCATCTCGTCAATTTTTTTTCTCACTTTATAGACATGGATAGAGACAACTAGCATCAATGCCATGTAGAGAATGTAGACAATCCAATAAGATGATACTTCCATAAATTGGTATGGTACACTGGTTTAATAATATTATATTTTGAAAGATTTGGCGCAATACTGGCAACAGAAGCTTAATTGTCGATTTTTTATTTTCTTTTTGTAACCACCGCTGTAAACTTTACATCCGCAATGTGCGCATTCTTCTATACTTGGTTCAACAGCGAGTCGCACCAAATCACCAAACCTAGCAAGCATTGTCTGCACAAAGGCTTTCCCATCTTTAGTCAATCTATATTGCGTTTTGTCTCGTTTAGTCGGTTCGCCTGATTTTATATATCCTCTTTTCTCGAGCAATTTAAGGAACGGGTAAATCTGCCCAGGACTCACCGTTTTCCCAGTTCTGCTGCTAATCTCCTTTATTATTTCATAGCCATGTTTATCTCTTTCAGCCAGCAGGAGCAGCGTGTAAAACTTAACCATGTTAGTAATTTTGATGTCCATAACAAGCTTTGGGACAAGTATTTAAATACTAATGTAAAATATGATATATCAAAATAT
>JACQNV010000001.1 GCA_016202865.1 Candidatus Aenigmatarchaeota archaeon | reverse complement strand
ATGTAGTGTAGCGGCCTAGCATAGAGCCCTGTCACATAACCTTCTTTTCAAGAAAGAAGGTTAATCAAGAAAGGAGCCTAAATTTCCCTCGGAAATTTTACGGCTTCCATGTATGAAAGGCGTATTTTTTCAAGCCACCAGGCGAAGAAAAAATAACTCCCCGCTTGATCAAACTTTGTCCCAAAGTTTGTGCAGATCGGCTCTGACTCGGGTTCAAATCCCGACGTGGGCGCTCATATTATGAAAAGGTTATTTTTAGCGTCAAGTATAGATCAAACAGCAAAAGATATTGTTGGAAAAATAGGTAAAAACACCAAAAAATTAAAAGCAGCTTTTATGACAACCGCTGTCGAGGCTGTTCATTCTAAAGATCTGACATGGTTTGAAAACAATAGACAGGGATTGATTAATGCTGGTTTTGACTTGTTTGATTATACAATTACTGGTAAAAAGCCAGAACACATTGAAAGGGATTTGGGGGATTGTGATGTTATTCATGTAAACGGAGGAAATGTATTTTATCTTTTGCTGCAGGCGCAGAAAAGTGGTTTTGACAATTTCATTAAAAATTTTGTAGCGAAGGGTGGGATTTATATTGGATCGAGTGCTGGATCAATCATCGCTTCACCAAATATTGGTATTGCGAGAAAAAGGAAACATGAAGATTTTGTAGCCAAATTAAAAACTTTTGAAGGCTTTGGTTTAGTCGATTTTATAGTGTTTCCACACTGGGCAAGCGATAATTACAGGGAAGATTTTTTTAATGAAAGGTTAAAAGCATCTTATGTTACTGGGAACAAGATCATACTTCTTACAGACAGCCAATATGTCCTTGTAGAGGATGGTATGTATAAGATAGTCGATATTTAAGATTCTCATGATTGAAACCTTTATAAATTCTACCTTACAGATAATTATCAGGCGGCCAAAGCGGGGTGGTACACCCGATCTCGTTCCGATCTCGGAAGTTAAACGCCCCAACGGTCTAGGCTGTACTGCAGAAATGTGGGAAACCTAGATAGCTGCCGTTTAACCTTTTGTCATCAAAAGGTTTACTAGTTTTTGGTCCAACTTTAGAATTTAAGTTTTTCTTGTCAATATCTTAAAATGGGAATTATAGAGCATCTCTCGAGGTATTTTCTGGTTCCACCAAATGAGATTTTTGAAGAGCGAAGGGGGTTTTACAGGGACAATCTGGAGGGGGAAGATGTTCACATTAATTTAAGGGAGCTGGACGAAACAGAAAGAGAGTACAGGTTTTTGAGCAGATATTTGCCTACAGCGGCGGACATTGGAATAGGCGCTGTTTCTTTATTCACAGGGAAACCATCTTATTTGCTGCTACTTGCAATTCCAGAGACTTGGAGAATGATTGAGATGAGCACAGGCTGGCTCTATAACTGTTATACAAGAAGATTAACCGGTTATATTGAGATGATAAGCGAAAAGAATTTGGCTGAGATAAAAAAGGCTTCTACTAGACATGTTGATATAGACGCTCAAACCCGTGAGGCAGTTGATGAAGTTTTTAGGGATCTTGATTTAGATTCCAGGTTTCCTGCTCAAGAAAACGCTTCAGAAGTTCTTTCTCCTGAAGACATCAATAAATTACCAGAACCCGAAGAGGACGATTGTGAAGAAGATTCTAGACAAGGTGATGAACCTTCAAAACCATGGGATATAGAAGATGGCGATGGGTGGAAGGAAGGCAAGCGCTATTGATTTATTACATCCACAAAAGTCCTGCAGAACTGCTGTTTGGCTGTTTTAAGGGCTTGTTTACCTTGATCTGTGAGGCTGTAGGTTATTGTTTTTCCTGACTTTTTTTCTTTAATTAAATCTGCTTCCTTGAGGCATTTCAGAGCTGGATAAATTGTTCCTGGGCTTGGCTTTGAACCTTTTCTTTTTCCAATTTCCTCTGCAATTTGGTCCCCATGCATTGGTTTTTTGGATAACAAAAAGAGTATAAGAAAAGAGAGCATGCCTCTCATGTCACAGCAATATTCAGACCTTTGTTTCTTCATAATACTATTGGGCGCCCGATATATTTAAATATATGTTCTACCAAATATCGTATATCCAATACATTCACTGAACTAAATGGACTACACAGGATCTGTGTAAATCAATAGATGGAGGTGAAGTATGAATTGCGGAGAATTTAGTTGCAGTCCCAGAAGCTTCCTCACAAAACAGGAAAAGGTGGATATGCTAAAAGAATACAAGGAAGAGCTGGATAAGGAATCGCAAGCAGTAAGCGAAGTTATAAAAGAATTGCAGAAAAATAACTGATTTATCTTTTTAAGTTTTTTGTTTTTTATACCAGACAGACAAATAATGGCTATGAACATTGAATGGGGATCTGAGGGTGCGAGGAAGTTTGCGACAAATGTAGGTTTGACAACAAGCAACGGCCCACATGGACACAACATAATGGCTACTGAATGGACTCACCAACTTTCTTATGAACCTGGACTAATTGCGGTTTGTTTGAGACCAGAACACGCAACCACAGCCAACATTAGAAAAACTAAAGTGTTTGGCGCTAATATCTGCGCAGACAATCAGAATGTTGTATCTAGTGTTTCCGGAAATAACAGCGGCAAGGAAGTTGATAAGATAAAGATGCTGGAAGGCCTCGGTGTTCAATTTTACAAAGGAAAGAAAATAGATGTTTTGATGGTTAAGGACACAGCAGCAAACTTTGAGTGCAAGGTTGTCAAGGAAATCGAGCTAGGCGACCACATAATGTTTGTCGGCGAGGTTGTCCACATTTCTGTAACAGACAAAGAGCCGATTGTTTTATCTCAGGGAAAATATTGGAAATTAACAGATAGCATACCAAAGCAGAAAGATGTTTTGGAAAAAATAGAGAAGCTTGTGGAGAAACATAGAAAATGACTTTTTCTGAAAATGTTATTTAAGCAGGAAAATAATATTAAAACATGAGCAACAAATATAACAAGGATGAGCAGAGACTGGTTGATTATGCAAAGGAGTCTGTAATTAAATACAATAAAGAACGGAAATCTAACGGTGGTATTGATACCATATACGCATTTGTTTTGTCTGACAGTGGAAAAATATACGATGGCGCTTGTTTGGAATCAACTATATCAGCAAGTGTATGTGCAGAGAGGACCGCAATTGCAAGCATGTTTACTAAAGAAACATATTCATCTAAAATTATATGCGTAGTCACATTTGACCCAGTTCCAAAAAAACAGGGATATTCTTCAACGCCCTGTGGTTTGTGCAGGCATGTTATCTGGGAATACGGAAACCCAAAAACTACAGTGATTTGCGGCCAATATATCCAAAAAAATAGCGGCTGGGAATTTGTACCTGAAATGGAAAAATATTCAATTGAAGATCTCTACCCAAAACCGTACAAAGCTGTAAAGTGGGATTAAGTTATTTTTAAATCCTGGAACATGTAGCTAATCATGGAGAAAATCACATCAATAAAAGATGCGCAGAAGCTGGTAAAGCAGTTTGCTCTGAGAAACGGCTGGAAAGATGTACCGAATATTGATAAATTTGATCACCTTCATGAAGAGCTGATTGCCATGTCTCAATACTTGAGATACAAAACAGAAGGCGAGAGGATAAAATTTGTAAAGGAGAATAAGGATATATTCAAAGATGGAATTGGGGATTTATTTTTTGGTCTTTGTAGGCTAGCAAATGAACTGGGAATCGATGTAGAGGAGGCATTTAATTTTGCCAAGGAAAAGATTCTTGAAAAATATAATAAGAAGGGGCAAGAAACAAACAAGGTAAACCCAGACGGCTCAATAACTTAAAGGGGTTTCTATGTGGCTCTTGAAAACCCCCCAAATGACAAACCTATTTGGTGATTATTGATTATTGTTGACTGTAGCTTTTCCAATTCCTTTGCTATTAGCTCTTTTCCTTCCCTTGTTATTGCATAAATTACATCTTCTTTTAGTTTGTGTTCGAGTTCCCAATCTCTTTGAAGAAGGCCGAACCTCACCAGCTTTTGGACAGAGGTCATCACATTCGAGCCTTCTTCTGGATTTAGGGTTAGGATGTCTCCAAGAGTCTGGTATCTTTTTGATAGAAAGTTTCTGAGCACATCTGTATCGATATCTGACATTTCAAACTCTTCCCTACGCATTATAGAGGATCTAACCAGACGCCGTTTGATAAGGTTGTCACTCATCCCTACAAGTCTCACAAAATGCACCTCCTCCAACGGCATGCAAAAGGTTTTCTGAGTATTCACTGCAGCTATCGCATATTCCAGGTGATGTCACGATATTCTTTGTCGCCTCTATCGGACCCCTGTCGCTTTTTATGAATTCTGAACCTTCGAATGGGTAGAAGAAAAATATCTTACCAAAGTTTCTGGCTATATCTGGATTTGTGGTTGCTAACCAATGATACACTTCATGTGTGTAGCAATATGGACATACCGGGGATTCGTTTAACCGCTCGCAGTTCAGGCACGGCTCATAGTTGTCTGCTATAAATGTGTGAAATTGTGTTTTTACTTCATGATGGAATTTCATAAATTGCTGCGAAAACGCCTTAGGTAGCCACTGACCCACGTCTTTTGACAGGCAGTCTATACATAAAAAATTCCATACAGGCTCTCTACATATTTGACATATTATTGCGTCTTGATCCATATTTTGGGAACAATCCCCATTCACCCCCATTAATACCAAAAACGACATTGTCGCTTTCAGTTGATTAGTTGCGTCAAATCAAAAGCCTTCCTTGTCAAGACAGAAACTTCTTAATGATCGCTTCTTCTTGAGTCAAGTTTATGTGTGGCTTAATTCACACCTCAACATCATTTCCTAACTTGTTGGAAATAGGTCTTCTTTAAAATTGTCGGAACCTATTTCGTCTTAGTTATACAAAAAGCTCAGGAAATATAAAGAACTCCTAAAAAATTGGCTTTAATTTTTTTAATAAAATGATCATTTTGACAAACTATTT
>JACQNV010000010.1 GCA_016202865.1 Candidatus Aenigmatarchaeota archaeon | reverse complement strand
TATTTACAGAGAAAAAATGTATACCGTTTTCTTTGGATACGGGAGACTTTCTTTTCTGAAAAGAAAGGCTAGCTATGGGACAGACAGTTAGTGTTATTGTAGAAGGTGGGAAAGCAACAGCTGCGCCACCGTTGGGACCAGCTTTAGGTCCGCTTGGGGTTCCAATAGGCAAAGTAGTCGAAGAAATAAACAAGAAGACTGCGAGCTTGAAGGGCATGCAGGTCCCTGTCAAAGTTATTGCTGGCCCAAACAAAACTTTTACAATTGAAGTTGGAAAGCCACCAACATCTGCTTTGATAAAAAAAGAATTGGCAAAGGATAAAGGATCTGGAAAAGCTGGTTTGGAGTGTATTGGTTCGCTGACAATGGATCAGGTAAAATCAATAGCTAAGGCAAGATTTGAATCAGACACTGAGAATTATGTTAATCAGGTTGTTGGAACATGTAGGAGCATGGGTGTCGGCGTAGGAGATCAGACTTTTATTAAACAGGAAGCTATTTTGAGAGCAGAGGAGAAGGCCAGAGCAGAAGAAGCCAAGAAAGCGGCTGCGGCAACAGCTGTTGCAACGCCTGCAGAAGGCCAGCCAGCGGGTGCTCCTGGTGCTGCGGCTCCAGCAATCAAAACGGCAGCCCCTGGTGAAAAAGTGAAAGAAGAGAAGAAAAGGAAGCAGAAAAAAGGTAAATAGCAAAACTTATTTTAAACAGAAGCATATAATTATACATGGCCGAAGACAAGGATCATAAGCACAAGACGATACGCGAAGAAATCAAGCACGGTGAGGAGTTCTTAAATCATCTTTTGCATAAACATAGAAAGCTGAAAATTCATTTTAGCGCCGCAGTAGTAGTGCTCCTTATTGTTATCGGCACATCTGCTTTTTTTAACTTCACATTTTCAATTGACAATCAGAACAAGGCTGTCATCATATCATCCCAGGAAGCTGTTATAGAAAACCAAACAGGACAAATAAATTCGCTCGGCAAACTTGTTCAGAATCAGGCGCTCTCCATAGCCAACCTCACTGCTTTTACAAACACGCAAAAAGTGACAATAGGCGCGCAGCAGACTGAGCTGGAAAAAAGGGGTCTTTACATAAATACGCTGTTAACAAACATAACCACACTAACAAATTCTGTCAAGACAAAAGAAGCTGTGATAAATAACCTTAAAGATCAATTGGGCCAGACAGAGTCTCAGGTAAAAACACTAGAGGGTCAGCTTACTTCAACCAAATCTGAATTGAGTTCTTCTCAACAAAAAGTCCAGTCCCTTACACCTGTAACAAAAAACTATTTTGTCGCTGCTGTTTCTGGAAGTGGCGGCGGTGTCATAGTTCCAATGGAAGTAAAGTTTGTTGGCGGTACAGGCATCATATCAATAGATGTGCATAATGTTGAGGTCTCTTCAACTGCTCAGGATTCTGTGAGATCAGCTGCAATTGTTGCCCAACAAGTAACAGGTGTTGGGTTGAGCGGAAGTGATACTACTGTAAGTTTTGTTCATGGCGGTGAAGGCGTTGTTTCGATAGACGGACCGTCTGCAGGAGCAGCTATAACTGTTACAATGATTGCTGCAATACAAGGCAAGAACATGAATTCAAATGTTCTGATGACAGGAACGATAAACATAGATGGGACAATTGGCCAGATTGGCGGACAGCAGGCAAAGGCAGAGGCAGCCAAAGCTAAAGGCGCGACAAAATTCCTGGTTCCTGTAGGACAACTTGTTAATGTAACTGGTTTAGAAGTGGTTGAAGTTGCAAATATCAATCAAGCTGTCGGCCTTATTGTTTCGTAAGCAATATAAACTCCGCACTTCAAGTAAAGTATATGAGATACCTTTCTGGCTTTAAGAGATTTGCAAGAGACGCTTTTTTGGCTCTTTCTTTAGCTGCATGTTCAGCTCCTCAACCACTACCTGAAGCAAAAATATGGGGTTATTATGAGACGCCTGTAAGCGGTAAAGGCATGCACTTGTTTACATTTCTGGACAATGATAAGAATGGCAAGTATGAAGTTGTTGAAATTAGGTTAACAGATGGTGGGGAGCCTGTGACTAAAGTTGTTGGTCCAGACACAGTTGATCCATTTTACACCAACTTGTCAAGAAGGGCGCTCTCGGCAATTGAATACTCGCCTAAAACAGAAACAACAAGTCCGGAACCAGCTAGACAAGGCCCAGATAATTAATTTCAAAACGGCGTGACTTCGCCAATGTTTATTTAAAACTTCTCCACTAATTCTTTTTATGGTCGAGTCATCAAGAATCCCGGCACTTTTGAGAAGGAAGTTATCGTATGGTGGATTTGATTCAGATAAATGTCTTTTGCCTGCTTATAGAGACCAGGCAGACCGAGCTGTAAGAAAGAATTACAATGGGGCGGTTGCAAAAGTGAATATAAAAGGAGGTCACTGGGAAATATTTTGTAGACGGGGCTTCCAGATACCTTGGTTTGATTCTTCTTATCCAGTAAAAGTAAAATCTGCTGAGGCTATGGGGGGCCATTTCAGCGACGATTTTACAGACTTTGATTATAGAGAACTTCCAGAAGGGTTTGTAGCGATTTATTTCAAGGCGCGCCGGCGCAATCCAGAATTTAGGGATGTTAAAATACCTGAAACATTTGTTATTGGAGATGGTTTTACTCCGTGTGGGTTGGGAGCCATCACATCAGAGGTTTTGGAAAACCCATTATACACATCAACAATCCTTGATAACATAGCTAAGAGTCCTATTGGGACACCACTAACAAGTTTGGTTGTAGGCACTGTTTTAGGGCGCCCATTGGTTTTATGCTTTCCGCGTGTCTCGGTTACTATTTTGGGATTGAACATACAGGGCGCTTTACAATTCCAGTTTTTGGACTTGCTACTGCTATTGGCTATGCATCTATTCAGGACATAGATAAAGAATCTTGGCTAACAAGGGCTAGAGATAGATGGGTTTCTAGAAGATTGCCAGGCGATGTGGAGAGTTATAGATATGGACCACGGGCAGAGGCTGAGATACTTGCCGAAGATATTGTAATAAGAGAGGAATTAAGAAAGGCTGAGCTTTTTAAAAGGTGGAGAGAGATGGAAATAGGTGACAATAAACAAACATTTTTGGATTTTTACAAAGAGTTTAAAAGGGGTGGCGACGAAAACATCCGGAGGGCCAGAAAAGTTTTTGATGCCGCCACAGACACTAGAGCTGATGAAAGGTTTGACAGGGCTGTGCTTGTTTTTTCTGAGCCAGTCAAGGAAACAGAAGACGATTAAACTTGTTGTTTTTAAAACGGCGTCACTTCACCAACATAGCTTCTTTTTATCTCGTTTGCAAGTTCTTCTTTCGTCTTGAAGCCTTTTCTCAGCAACCACATTAACTTAACTTCTGTCATTACATCTGTCATATCACCTGTGTTATGGCTCCTGCTTCTATGGCTTCAACAGCAGGCTCGTCATTTACTTCTTTGTAAGAATTGCCGCCCAAGAATTTGGTTGAGACAAGCATCGGGATTTTGTATGTGTAAACAGAATCGCGAATTAAAGGTAAGAAATTGTATTCACCTTGGCTTGGTACAGAGCCTGCTCCATGCGATTTTAAGATGACGCCTTTACATGCTCCAGATTTTAAAACTTCTCTAATCAGTGAAGGTGATTGACCTGGTGTTAGATCACCTGCAAGTACGCCTGCGTCAAAATGTGGATTGCAGTCAAAGGGAATGCTGTCATCTATTCTGAAAGCGTCTTTTGAGAAGAATATTCCCGTAGACCTTATTCTGGCAATTGGGTCAACTGCAGGAGAATCAAAGGCCTTGAAATCTGACTCGCTTATTTTTACTGTCCTCGAGCCTCTGAGAACAACATCTGAAAACACAACCACGACTTCTGCTATTTTCTTATCTATTGCAGTTAAAACTGTTTTGACTGAATTTTCAAGGTTGAACTTTGCGTCTGTTCCAATTGATATCAAAGGTAATTGGGATCCTGTTATAACAACTGGTTTCTTCAGTCCTCTTCCAAGAGCTAAGGAGAGAGCAGAAGCTGTATAAGACATTGTATTTGTTCCATGGGTAATCACAAAACCATCGTACTTATTCATGTTATCAGATACGAAAAGGGCTAGCTTTGTCCAGTGGTGAGGATTGATGTTTGTGCTGTCCAAGTTTTCCAAGTCGACAAAATCAACATCAGCCAAGTCCTTTATCTGCGGGACCATTTCTATTATTTCGTGGATGTTTTTGGCTGGAACCAAAGCCTTCCTTTTTGTGTCCACTACCATCGCTATTGTTCCACCGAAACCAATAATCAGGATTTTCTTCTTTTCCATAGAGTAGAATTGGGACTAGGATTTATATGCGCTTTAAGCGTTAAAAAATCCGAATAATGATTAGTAAGTAACTTTAAAAGCCCCCAATAAATAGTACAATCAGGTGATTCTATGAAAGAAGTTGCATATGCCGGTGCTATAGTATTTAGTATAGCTATTTTTCTACTAAGTATATTTCAATAAAAGTATATTATTATTTTAATGCCACATGTAATAGTCTTAGTATAAACAACAATTTTGTTGACCACTGTTCTTCTGCATAATTGGTTCTTTTTCCATGAAGAACATCATTTCTATAAGTCCAAAGTGTATGTTTTTTGGCTCTTACACCAACTTTTTTATCAATAAACTCTAAAAATTCTTTTGATACAAGATTTAGATGTTTTTCTAGATTTTTGAAATTGGCTTGACTATTAGAGTCCTGAACACCCTTGATATACTTGTTTTGGTAAACCGTTTTCTTTCTTTTAGCATATGTAAAGTAAATACCATCTATTTGTGTTAGGAGAAGAGGAATTGAAACAATATAGTTTTTGTTTGAATGGGCGTATAAGGCCTCTTTTAATATAATATTATGAGGTAAAAAATATTTGTTTGTTGCATAGAGTTCTAATAACTCATCACAATCATCTTTAGTTTTAATAGGATTGATAAACTTCTTTTCATTAATATCATATAGGGTAATCACACTTATAGGTAAGTCATCATGAAAAATCCATTTATCTCGAGATTTTTTTAATCTAGACTGATACTTTTTAAACTCCTTTACTCTTTCTGATAATATACTAAATTGATGATGCCAGTTATCTATAAGAGCACCAAATATATTCTTTCTTACGTTCTCTAACTGTCTTAAATTGTGCTGTCGAAATTCATCCAATTGTATATTAAGCTGTGTTATTTGGTCTACAGATACTTTTTTAGCTTTCTCTTCAGAAGACATGCATTATATTCGCTTTCTAATACTAAAAGTTTAAGAGTTAAAGTGCAAACCTCGGCCCATACAAACCTTTAAATATCTTCACTTGCAATTCTTAGAATAACTGCTCACTACTTAGGTAGGAGACTTGAACAGGTTGATACACGGTTTTGTCGCATATGGCAGAAGAGATTTTAACTAAAATAAAAGAAGCTAGGGAAAAGGCAAAGAAAAGGAAATTCTCCCAGACTTTTGATCTTGTTGTTAGCTTGGCTGGAATAGATTTGAAGAAGCCTGAAAACAGGCTGAATTTGGATTTTTTGCTTCCAGAAGGCAGGGGGAAATCGATAAAGGTCGCCTTAATTGCAGATTCTTTGACAGCAGCTGCTAAAGATGTTGTTGACCTTCTTATAAGAAAGGAGGAGATAGATGCTTTATCTAAGGATGTTAAAAAACTGAAAACTTTAGCAAGGGAATATGACTCATTTTTCGGTGAAATTTCTTTGATGCCTTTGATTGGTAAGACTTTAGGTCAAGTTTTGGGTCCACTAGGAAAGATGCCTAAACCTGTCCCTCCAAATGCAAACATAAAAGCTTTCACAGATGTGGCAAGAAAGACGATCAAAATTAGGGTGACCACAACACCAGTTATCCACACAATCGTGGGCTCAGAGGATATGGATGACAAAAAGATAGAGGCCAATGCGAACGCTTTGGTAAACTTTGTGAAAGAAAAATTACCAAAGGGCAGGAACAACATAAAGGCAGTATATATCAAATTGACAATGGGGCCGGCAATCAAGTTGCCGTTGAAATTGTAGGAGGTTTTCTAGTGCAGGTCTTTTAGACAACTGCATAGAAAGAAGTGCATGGTATCAACTAAAAAACAAGAGACAGTGAAAGAATTAAAGGCGCTGATTGAGAAGCAGCAGATTGTGGGGATTGTAAATATGCATAAGCTCCCGGGAAGGCAGCTGTTTTCGATTAAAGAAAAACTTAAAGGCAAGGCTAAAGTTAAGGTTGCAAAAAAAAGTTTGATTTTGCTTGCTTTGAAAGGCGCAAAAAAACAGGGTATTGAAAGGTTGGAAGCTCTTTTGAAGGATCAGCCAGCCCTCTTGTTTAGTGATCAAAATCCTTTTGATTTGGCTGCTATTATAACTGCTTCAAAATCCAAGGCAGCTGCAAAAGCAGGTGATATAGCTCCTTCTGACATCATGATTCCAGCTGGACCAACAAGCTTGCCAGCAGGCCCTGCGATTGGTGAATTGCAGAAGGCGGGGTTGCCGGCTTCTGTCGAGGGCGGAAAAATAGCAATCAAAAAGGACACGGTTATTGTGAGGGCTGGTGAAAAAATAAGCAAAGAAGTTGCAGATGCATTAGCTAAGTTGGCAATAGAACCGATGGAAATTGGTTTAGATTTGTTGGCTGTTTTAGATGCCGGCACAATATACAAAAAGGACATCCTGTTCATACCAAGAGAAAAATATTTGGATGATCTGAAGGCAGCATATTTAAATGCTTTGAATCTATCAGTAGGTATAGAATTTGTTGCAAAGGACAATGTCAAGATATTCATATCACAAGCATACAAAAAGGCTTTGAATCTGGCTGTAAATGGAAAGATAATGACGCCAGAAAGCATCAAATATTTGCTGCAAAAAGCAAATGCAGAGATGCAGACATTACAATCCAAAGTAAAAATGGAGGTGTAAGAACACAGTTAATCTGACCCGAAAAGTAAACATAAAGGAGGGTTAGAGGAACCTTGGTTCCCTATATGCAAGAAGTATACGCAGCTCTTCTCCTGCACAGCGCTGGAAAACCAGTAGACGAAGGCGGAGTAAAGAAGGTATTGGACGCAGCAGGCACACAGACAGATGAAGCAAGAGTTAAAGCCCTTGTTTCAAGCCTAAAAGATGTAAACATAGACGAGGCTATAAAACAATCTGTAATAACAGCAGCTGCCGCAGCACCAGCAGCAAGTGGCGGAGCAGAAGTGAAGAAAGAAGAGAAAAAAGAAGACGACGGAAAGAAAGCAGAAGAAGCAGCATCCGGTCTCGCAGGTTTGTTTGGTTAAAGGCTAAGGGTTTCTTTTTTTCTTAGCTACCCACACATTTGTTAGTTTTTAGACTAATTGTTAAACCAATCACAATTTCTTTCCCATCAAAACATGATTACTGTAGAGCTTGTATTTCTGTTTTTTGTAGAACTTGAATGCTGCTGATTTTTTGTTGGAAATTGTGAAGATTGAATTGATGTCATTTTCTTTGCATTTGGTTTCAGCAAACCATACCAGAAGTCTTCCAATGCCTTTTCTCTGGTGACCAGATTTTACCCACAACTCTTCAATAAGAGCGCATTTAGACTGTTCCCATAAACTGGTGGTTAGAGAAATGAAGCCAACAACTTCTCCATTAACTAAAGCGATGTATATGTGGCCTTTCTCAAAAAGCTCCTTGACCTTTTCAAATGCTGTCTGCTCTGTCCATTTTTGGGAGTAGGGTTTTTTGGATGACTCGCTTCTAAATATTTCAGAAATAGGCTTCAGGTCGCTTTCCATGGCTTTTCTAACAGAAGACTGGAATTTAGGATTCATAAAATTTGATTGATTTTAAGTATGGAGGAATTATGCGATTTCCATTTGAGAAACTGTGTTTTTTGGAATGACTTTGCTTGCAGAAAGGATTTCGATGCCTATTAGCTTTTTGTTTGAATCAAAATCCAGTATTATGTTGTCATTCATTGAAATTGTATTTTTGACTTCGCCTTTCTCTATCTTCTCTTTCAAGTAAATAAAGGCAGCATCTGCCTCTTTGTCATATGTGACTTTCATAGTATCTCTAGTATACGGTTATTATAATTATGTTTTCTTTCTCCTCTTTATAAACCACACGGAGTGTTCTTGAACCTGCTTGTTTTACAGCTATTTTTCTCTCCTCTATTGAGGATATTGTATAATCTGGGGAAGCTAGTGTTTGGTTAATTTCTTCATCACTTATATCTCTTTCTAGTTTTCTTTTTATTGCGTGATATGTACACCTTATGTTTTTTGGCATATAATACAAAATTAGCTACTTCTCTTCTTCATCTTCGCCGCTTTGTTCGCCCTGATCATCTCCTTGGTTTTCGTCTGTGTATTCGCCTTCTGCAGGCTCTCTTAGCTCGTCTTCCTCGTCTGCATATTCATCCTCCTCTGTCTCCTCTTCACCTGTTTTTGATTTCTTCCTTTTTCTTATCACAAAGAACAGGACAGCCAGGACAACTATTGCGATTATTAAAACAAGTATGAGCGGGTTTGATAAAAGGTCGCCGCCGCTTGTGGTTCCCGGAGCCCCTGTTTGCGCGCCGCATGCTTTTGATGTTGATTTTGGAATAACTGGCGTTGGGTTTGAACAGTTATTTTTGTCTGTGCATGTTAAAGCTTGTTTGCCATTTGTACAAGGACCAACAGGTATACAATCCCAATCTTCTCGACAAACTGCTCCTCCAGCAGAAATACAGCGCTCTGTATCTGGTTTTGAAACTAATGGGACAGCGTTGTTACAGCTATTTTTATCTACACAAACCCTTTTCTTAATTCCGTCAATCGGGCATGTGATTGAAGAGAAATCAGAAGGAAGGCAATCCCAGTTTTCACGGCATGTTGTCACAACACTAGATGTGAAATCGATAGAAAATGACCTTTGTGCGCTTTTTATTTTCTGGCCCGAACTGTCTTCAGCTTCGCATGTCCATGTATAATTTCCCCTCGGTATGTTTCTTAGGATCCAAGATGTCTGGTTTTGTTTTCCTGCAACTTGGTTTGTCCTGTCTATTCCACCAGGTATGCTTGTTGATAGTTTGAAGGAGTTTAGTCCGTTGTCATCTTTGGCGCTACATATGAATTCGACATCACCTGTATTATTGAATAGTTTTCCATTTATTGGGGATATTGCTTGAACATCTATTGGTGGGATGTCGAGACCACCAGTTACTTGTATTGTGAAATTGGATTGTGATGTCTCAGTTGTGTAATTTGAGTGAGAGCAAGTCACTGTGTAGGTTGATGCAGCAGAAGCTGTGAACGGCCTTGTGTATAAGTTAATCGCACCACCAAGGGAAGGCGTATATGTCATCGGGAATGTTCCTGCGATATCACCGAATACTATTGTGCATGTTGGATTGGCTATTGGAATGAATGTGCCGCTGAAATTGTATGTGTAGCTTGCTTTGAATTCTACTGAACCGTTTTGGACTGTGTGATTTGTATAAAGTGTTGCTTGTGTTTGAGACCCGCCTGGTGATGGGGAAGGTGACGGAGATGGTGATGGTCCTGGACCACCTGTTAGCAAACCAATGCCTGTGCTGTTCAAACCGCTTACAAGGTAAATATCGTTTTGTGTTTTGAAAGTTCCGAAGGAGACTGATATTCCGGATGTGTGATTGAATGGCACAGTTGAAAGCTCTATTTCTCCGGGGCAGTTATCTACAACGCCTGCCACTGTTGTTGCTTGGGGACAGACTCTTACACCGCCGCCAGCATTGTTATTAGGGACGCTTAGTGTATGTTTGGTTCCAATGTTTCTGGCTGCAACGAGGTTTACTGCTGTAGCATTGCTTGTTGCTTCTATAAGGATGTCTCCAACATCTACGCTACCTTGATTGAAAAGGCCGTCAACTATAAGCCTTGGCCCCAAGGTTTCATTGGTAAAACTAAGTGGAATTGTGTTAAATCCTTTTGATCCGTCTGCTATTGGCTGGCTTGTCACGAGGTTTGTTGGTGTGAATTTTTTTGTTGCAGCGTTTCTGGGAGCTACAAAAGTATTTGGATTTGCAGTGGCAAGGTTTGTACCGAAATAATTTAGTGTTATTGTGTTCTGTGCTGTCCTTGCTGGGACTAGATATTTCAGAGTGGAATCATCAAAAAATATGTCTGTTTCAGATCCACTTGATCCTGTAGCCACCAACTTTGTATCGGTGATCAGTTTTGCGCCGTTCTTATCAAGCATCTGGACATAGACTCCATAACCAGGTGAGGCCAGCTTGTTTGTGTACCATGCAACTACATGCTTCGACTCCTGTCTGTTAAAATGAGCGCCATATAATAGCTGTGAGTTTGGATCTGTGCTTATAGATATTCTTGAACCAGAAAGCACGAGATCATTTATTCTGTTCGATGGTATTGTGATTACTGTATTTACCAGCTGGCCAAATATATCGCCTTGGCCAACAGAGTTATCTTGCCAGGAGACCAAAAAGTTTTTGTCAATATCATTATAGGATATTAGGCCGCCTGTTAGTCCAGGCACTGTGGCAACCTCTATGTCTATTGGTGTTTGAGTTCCTTGTTTTACTATTCTAGATGCTTGTGTGTCCAAAGCTGCCATTCTTATTTGGGTGTTTGTGGTGTAGTTTATGTAGGATAATACATAATGGCCATATGTTTTGTCGAAGGTTATGGAGGCAGGGAGCTCGTTTGTGTTTGTATAGAAAAGCCTGTTCCTTGAGACAATCTGGTTTGAGCCGGCATCAACGAGGACATAGAACAAATCAGAACTTGTATTGGTTAAATCGATGCCATCGTAGATTATGATATATCTGTTATTTAAGGAATCGTAAGCAGATGCTACTGTCCCGTATACTGTTGGTGTGTTTATGGCTGGCTGCCTTACATTTCCAGATTTGTCAACTATTCTACCGTCCAATATTCTTGAATTTGTATCTGACCATGTTATCAGGAAGCTGTCTTGACCGGCTGAAACAGAGAACGCTGGTACATTTAGGCCAGTTGTCAGCCTGCTTTCGCTGCCTATCGTATTGCCGCTATGATCAAGGCGCTGATAGTATACATCCACAGAAGAGCTGGACCTTAACCACACCAATACACACTCAACCTGATTGCATGTGACTCTTGGATTGCTGTCTGTGGCTGTTGACGGATTTGTTGTAAATGCGAGACCCAGAGGAACAGCTGCAAGTATTACTAAGGCTACCAGAACCAACAATACGATTGGTTTCATTAATAATAATTAGGCTAGGCTGTATATATTTGCTCTTAAAGGCCTTATTGCCTCAAAGGGGCGTAACCTTCACTTTCCACCTGTTTTGCCAACTCGGGACCGCCGGATTTGACTATTTTACCGTCTACTAGAACATGCACATGGTCTGTTTTAATGTATTGGAGTATCCTGTCATAATGTGTTATTAGGAGTATGCCCATTTTCTGGGATTTTGCCACAACATTGATGCCGTTGGAGATAATTTTTAATGCGTCAACATCTGTTCCAGAATCTGTCTCATCGAGGATTGCTATTTTTGGTTGTATGACAGCGAGCTGGAGGATTTCCGCCTTCTTTTTTTCGCCGCCTGAAAACCCTTCATTTAGGTATCTTCGGCCGAAGGCATGATCCATTTTTAGCATGTCAAGCTTTTCGTCCATGAGTTTCTTGAAGTCCATCACAGATATTTTTTCATTTTTCACTGAGCTCAGGGCTGTGCGCAAAAAATTAGATACAGTTACACCAGAAATTTCCTGAGGATATTGAAAAGATAGGAATAGGCCTCTTTTAGCTCGCTCGTCTGCTGGAAGCCCAGCTATGTCTTCCCCGTCTATAAGTATCTGGCCTTTGTCTATCGTGTATTTTGGGTGGCCCATCAGAATATAGGCTAGGGTTGATTTTCCGCTGCCGTTGGGCCCCATTATGGTGTTTACCTCTCCTTCTTTTACTTCTAGATTTATTCCTTTGAGTATTGGTGTTCCATCAACGCTTGCATGCAAGTCCTTTACTACTAAATTTGGCATATTACCTTCATTATTTTTTCTTAGTGTATTGTTCGTATATCTTTATTCCGTTTTGCAGAGTGTCAAGAGCCAACAATGCGCATTTCATTCTTACTGGCCCAATTGGTATGTTCAAGAGATCTAGTATATCCTCCTTGGTAAGCTTTTTAACCTCTTCTATGTTTTTGTTTTTTACAATTTCTGTAAGCATGGAAGCTGAGGCTTGGCTTATTGAGCAGCCTTTGCCTTGGAATTTTATTTCCTGAATTTCTTTTCCATTGCGCAATTTTACTGTCAACTCAATCTGATCACCGCAGAACGGGTTGAATTCTTTGTGCTTTATGTCAGGGTCTTTTACTTCGCCGCTATTCCTGGGACTATTAAAGTGATCCATTATGTTCTCTGCGTACATATCGAGTGACATAGTTATCGCTTGAAAATTTTATTCACCTTTTCCAGGCCAGACACAAGGACATCTGCTTCGTTTTTTGTATTGTAAATGTAAAAGCTTGCGCGACACATTGCAAGTATGTCAAGTCTTGACATTAAAGGTTTGCAACAGGCATGACCTGGTCTTACTGCAATGCCTTCTGAATCCAATATAGCTGCGACATCATGCGGATGGATACCACCAATGTTAAAGGCTATGACAGCTCCCCTCAATCTGTGATCCATAGGACCATATATTGTGATATTTTTTATTTTCAGCAATTTATCAAGCGCATATTTTGTTATTTCCTCTTCATGTTTCCTTATTTTTTCCATGCCTATTTTATTTAAATAATCTACTGTTGCGCCAAAACCAATAACACCGGAGACATCCGGTGTGCCGCCTTCAAATTTCCATGGCGAATCATGCCACACAGCCTCTTTGTCTGTATAAACTTCTTTTATTGTCCCGCCGCCGACCAAAAACGGATCCACTTTATCAGGATCTTTTATGTAGAGGACCCCAATACCTGTTGGCCCGAGCATTTTGTGCGAGGAGAATGCGTAAAAATCGCAGCCTGTTTTTTTCACATCAACTGGCATATGTGGTGCTGCCTGCGCTCCGTCGACCAAAAACAAGCTATTATTTTTTTGTGCGATTTCAGATATCTCCTTTACTGGATTGATTGTTCCCAATACATTAGATACTTGAGTGACAGCAACAAGTTTTGTTTTTTTGGTTGCGAGCTTTTCAAGGTGATTCATCTTTAGCAAGCCGTCGTCTGTTATGTCAGCTATTTTTAGTGTGGCTCCTGTATGCTTTTTTACAAGTTGCCAAGGCAGGAAATTGGAATGGTGCTCCATTACAGTTGTCAGGATTTCGTCGCCCTTCTTTATGTTTTTCAAGCCATAACCATAAGCTATTGTGTTTATTGATTCTGTTGTGTTTTTGGTGAAGATTATTTGCTCTGGTTTTGCACTGATGAACTTCGCAACTTTCTCTCTGGACCTTTCAAATGCTTCTGTTGATTCTTCGCTTAGCTGATGAATACCGCGATGGATGTTGGCGTTTTGTGTCTCATAAAAGTTTTTTATGGCATCTATAACTTGTTTTGGTTTTTGGGATGTTGCAGCGTTGTCTAAATAAACAAGAGGTTTACCGTTTACCTTCCTCTTCAGTATTGGGAAATCGTTTCTTATTTCATCTATCAGCATATCATACCTCTTCCTCAACGACTTTGTCGAGCTTAGCTTCAATTATTTTGAGGATGTGATGTTGGATTGCCTCCACCTTTATCCTGCTCAGAGCAGGCTCGAACAGACCCTCAACAAACTTTTTTGTTGCCTCTTTTTCTGAGAGACCGCGGCTCATCATATAAAATAATTTGTCCCTGTCTATCTGGCCCACAGTTGCGCCATGAGTGCATTTTTCTATGTCGTTATTATCTATTTCAAGATTTGGGATTGGATCTGCTTCTGCATCCTCACTCAGCAATAGGATGTCTGCTTTTTGGTAACCGGCTGACTTTGAGGCGGTATCTTTGATTTGTATGTAACCTCTATATACTGATTTTGATTTTCCTGACAAGGCGCCTTTTGTAAGCATGTCAGAAGATGTGTGAGGGGCTATATGAGTTGCCTTCACATTGAAATCGAATTGCTGGTTTCCGTTGCCTAGAAACAGGCCTATGTTCTTTACAGATGAGCCTTCGCCCTGAAGGTAGGTTGTGACATCGGACTTTGTTAGACTGCCGCCGAGGTCGGTTATTATCCAATCTATTGATGCGTCTTTTCCCAGGAATGCTTTTCTGTCACTTATGTTGGCTACCAACTCGCTGTAATTTTGGAAGCCGGAAAATTCTATCTTTGAGGATTCACCTGCGAAAATTTTTATTTTTTGGCTCCTAAAACCGTAAGCCTTCTCGCTGGACTCAGAAACATCTATCAGAGTTAGCTTGCTCAGGGGCTCAGTCACAATGAGGGTGTTTTCTATTAGTGTGGTTTTTGTCATTATTGATGTGAGTTTTATTGGAAGCGTTGTTTCAACTCCTCTTGGAACATAGATAAAAAGGCCTCTTGTCCAGAAGGCGTCATGTAAAACAGATAGTTTATTTTCAAAATCCGGAACAGATGACAAATACTTTTTAATAAGGTTTTCGTGTGTTTTGAAGGCTTCGTGCAAGTCAGATACTACTGTTCCGTCTGCTCTGTTAAAAGAAGCTGGCTGGTTTTGGAAGGAGGTTTTTGGATTGATTTTTTCCAGATTAAGACTTGAGGCGTCTATGGTTATGCCAAGGCCATACATGAAATTTCCAAAATCTATTTTATCTATTCTGTAGAAGGCCTCCAGCCTTTGCTTTAACAGCCATTCCGGCTCATTTTTTTCTTTAGAGATTTCCCTAACAAGGTCTTCAGTTAGATTTTCACTTTCTATTTTGGATGTTGCCAGAGCCATAACTAACCATGATAACTTTTATAAAACACGGAAATTTTAACCAATTGAACCTTCCATCTCCAGTTGTATTAACCTGTTTAGTTCGACTGCGTATTCGAGAGGCAGCTCCTTCACAATTGGCTCAATAAAACCCGAGACAATCATTTGAACTGCCTGTTCTTCTTTAATGCCTCTGCTCATTAAATAGAAAATCTGATCATTTGAAATCTTTCCCACAGTCGCTTCGTGTGCTATGTCGACCTTGCTTTCGTTGATTTTCATGTATGGATAAGTATTGGATTTTGAAATCGCGTCCATCATCAAGGCATCACAATTAACAACGGATTTTGCGCCTGTTGCTCCCTTTGCAATTTGAAGAAGGCCGCGGTAGGAAGTGACTCCACCATCTTTGCTTATGCTTTTTGATTTGATTATAGAAGTTGTGTTTTTACCAATATGATAAACCTTTGCGCCGACATCCTGGTTTTGTTCTTTCCCTGCAAAGGCAATACCTATGTGATCTGCGCGAGAGTTTTCGCCTTTCAAAATCGAGCAAGGGTAAAGCATCGTACACCCCGACCCCATATTGCCCCCAATCCATTCTACTGTCCCGTTTTTTGAAACTATTGCGCGTTTTGTGTTAAGGTTATAAGTATTTTTGCTCCAGTTTTCAACAGAGGAATACCTCATCCTGGCCCCCTCTTTTACATGGAGCTCCACACAACCCGCATGCAGGGAATTTTGATTATAGATTGGGGCTGAGCAACCTTCAATGTAAAATATTTGGCTGTTTTTGTCTGCAATAATTAGAGTGTGTTCAAACTGTCCGCCTTTAATTGCATTCATTCTAAAATAAGCTTGCAAGGGCAAATCAACTTTCACATCTTCCGGAACATAAATAAAGGAGCCGCCTGACCAAACAGCTGCATGCAAGGCTGTAAATTTGTGGAGACCCATAGGAACACAGGAAGTCATGAAATGTTCCTTGAAAATTTTTGGGTGCTCTTTAATTGCGATATCGCAGTCAGTGAATATGACGCCTTTATCTTCCCATTGCTTTTTCAGGTTGTGATAGACAGCTGCTGACTCATATTGCGCACCAGCACCAGCCAAAGCTGTCCTTTCAGCTTCTGGAATTCCCAGTCTTTCAAAGGTGGATTTTATGTCTGCTGGAAGCTCGTCCCAGCTTTTTGCGTTTTCCTTTGCATCTGGCCTGATAAAATATCTTATTTTGTTGAGATCGAGTTTCGATAGATCTGGTCCCCATTTTGGTGTTGGGAGTTCGAAGAATTTTTGGAGCGCATCGAGCCTGAACTTTCTCATCCATTCCGGCTCATCTTTTTGCCTGGAAATTTCTTTAACTATTTCCTCTGTTAAACCTTCGCCTGCATCAAAGACATTCTTTTCTTCATTTTTTGAGTCGAATGTTTCCCTCTTGAAGGATTCGACAGTTGATAGATATTGCTCACTCATACCGCAACTGCCTCCTTTTGTTTTATTTTAACTAGATTTTCTGTCGACTCGTAAAGCTCGCAGACATTGCAACCTTCCGGCACATCGTTGTCATAAAGCGTGTGGACTTTGCATATAGTTGTGTCAAATTTTACTTGTTGTGTAAGCCTGTAGATTTCGCCGACTGGCTGGCTACCCTCAAGGATGTTTTTTACTGCTTCCTTTATTTTGGCTGAAATTTTTTCGTTGAACTTTATGCCTTTTGCCCTCTTGTCGCTCAGATATTGGGAAACAGCTGACTCTGTAAGGCCGAGCTTCATGGCTGCCTGCTTTTGTGTCAACCCCGATTGTATGAGGCCTTTTACCAATTCCCTCCTTAGGGCTGGGATTATATACCAGACTTCAATTTCCTGCGGCGTTTTAGACATCATATAGAGTGCATTAGTAAATTTTTGTAAACGTTTAATAAACATTAAAAGTTTCTAGTTAGATGTTGTGGGAGTGTATTTAAATAGTTAACATTGTGAAGTCTGGCGCTCAGCAATATAACATTGTTATATTTATAAGGCACGATCTTTTTATACAAGTAATACAAAGTATACATTGTATGAAGGAAACATCTTTGTCTATAAGGTTATCCGTGGAATTGGAAAAGGAATTGGAGGAGTTTATAGAATCTGAGAATTTGGACAAATCAACTGCCATCAGGAAGCTACTCCAAACATCCTTAACAGAGTGGAGAGAGAAAACAGCTGTTGATTTACTATCTAAGGGCAAACTTACATTTTTAGCTGCTGCAAAATTTGCTGGTCTAGATGTTTGGTCATTTGCAGAAAAGGTAAAAGAGTCTAAAACTGTTTGGATCAAAGATAAAGATGTCCTTGAAAAGGATATAGAGAGAGCATTGTCATGATACTTGTTTTTGATGCTGTTACACTTATCTATCTTGGAAAAGCAAGAACATTAGAGAAGTTGGAAAAACTAGATGCGCAACTTATTATCCCGGCAAAAGTTTATAGGGAGGTTGTAGATGTAGGAATAAAAAGGGGTTTTGAGGAAGCTGTTTACATAAAGATGTTGGTAGATTCAAAATTATTTTCAGTGGAAGAAGGTGATATAGGTCAGCTAAAGGTTGTTGAGCAAGCTGATTTAGAGGTTCTTGAACTGGCCAAAAAATTAAAGGGGACAGCTGTAACCGACGACCAGAAACTTAGGAACTTGACTTCAATAGAAAAAGTGGACAATGCTGGTTCTGTGTTCCTTCTCCTCCTTTTGTTCAAAAAGAAGATAATTACAAAAGCTGAGGTAAAGTCTATAATTGACAAGATGATAGGCAGCGGCTGGTACTGTTCCACAGACTTTTACACAGCAATAATAAACAAACTGGCACACTAATACTTACAAAATAATATATCGCATTTTACAACCCATTCATTGGATATTTCATCAGTAAATAATCAAAATCAGCTCCTGTCTTTTTTGGGGTTTGTCTGTGCAAAACAGTCCGAAGCTCTTTTGGCAGACTAACTTTGAACGATTGGCCTCCCCACGGTGCAGCTTCAACCGTAGCAACTCTGTGTTCTAGTTGAATTTGTGTGGGGCGATATACCAGCTGATCTCCATATTGCCTCATAACTGATCTCGAAAAAAGATTTCTTACTCCTGCTTCATCGATACCACAAGCAGACAATACCATCGCTCTCTCAGGCAACAAACCAAGATCCCTAAATGTTATATTAGCTGAAGCTGCAAACGATGTATCGTTGACAAAAACTATATTTCCATCATGCCCGACAAGCGGGGCTGCCCAAACTTTGTACGGAATTAAATGGTTTGCAAAAACAAAACCGCCAATTTCCTGATTCAAAGGATCAATACCTGTCATCCCGCTATAATATACCACAACATTCCCGAACATGCCTGCTCTTTTTAGAATTTCTTGTGCAGATCGTGTAAAAGCGCGAACACCTTCTATTGGATCTTCGTCGCCTGTCAATTCTCTTGCTGTAACTATATTTCTGAAACCAAAGCCAAGCTCGCAATGCAAAAACTCTGCGAACTCAGTTGCATATTTAGTATGCTCCACATCTTTACTATAAAGAAACAGCGCATGATCATCTTCTCTTGAATATCTAAGCCTACCTGCAGAGGCTCTATATGCTGTTTCCTCAAAGGCAGCAGCAACTCTTCGATCAACACCATACATCTTGAAAACCCTTCTGGCCTCAGGTTTGAACAGGGGGCCAACTCTCTTTCCGGCTTCTGATGCCATGTCAAGAGCTTCATCTTTCTGGCTTCCCTTGAACGCTTTGTCTACCGCAACAACCCCCACCAGCACATCATTCACAGTTGGATTTATATCATCGCTTTCTATTGCTCTGCGTGCAAGCGCCATCAACCATCTATAATTTGTCCTTCTCTCAAGTGGAGCGCAATAGTGACTGTAAACCATTATTGTAATTGAGGGTAAGCCTTAAAAGCGCATTTTCTAGTGCTCGATAAGGATTAAAGCCTAACATCTGAAAAAGATCTTATGGAAACCAAACGCGTGCTTCCAAAAGTTCTAGTGAGTAGGTATGATGCCGGCGGCAATAGATATATTGGCAGTTTTCAGGAATGTGTTTTTGATGGCTCATCAATAGAAGGGCGCGCTATGTTTTCTGTCTATGAAATAGGAGAACAGGGGGGAACAAAACCAACAGCCAAATCACCAATCCAATACAAACGCAAAATAGTGGATTTTAGTGGCAAGGCTTACAGTGACAGAAATATGGGATACAAATCGCAGATAGTTGGAGACATGGCTAACAGCGGCTTGGTTATCCCAGATGATGTGCTTAATGGTGTTTTTGATCCGATGGAAGCTACATTAATCGGAATTCACAGAAAAGTGTTTCCTCCAGAAGTTGTGGAAGATCCTAAAAAGGCATGGGAAGAGGCGAAGAAAGCTAGAAGGGCTAAGTGGGAAGCAGAAGATAAAGCAACAAAAGAAAAGATGGAAGCCGCCCTTGGATTATTACCTAAAGGAGGTGGGGAAGCTGAAAATGTTTTCATAGAAGGGGAAATCAAAACAGCTGGGCAAACCACAGTCGGGCACTTTGATGAACCTGTCACAATTTATACATTAAATATGGGTGGGCAGATTAGAAGAATAGGTGTTAGAGGATATTGCAAATTGTTGGCTCCAGGTGATTTGATACGCGCAGAAGTGATAGATGGAGAAGTCATCTGCAGAATTACTCGCCAAGAGTATTTTGAAGTTTTACATGGAGAATTTCAAGTTGTGGAAACCGAGGAAGAATATCTTAAAATGATTGGCTGGAAAAAGTTGGATAGCGCTACTTCTCAAGAAAGCGAAAAAAGTAAAGAAAAAAGAGAGAAATAATTTATCTACATGCCGGACACTTGCCGCCTGCTGCCGACTTCAAGAGCCAGAACAGACCCACTATAACAACCAATAGCCACCATGGGCTTACAGGTATCTTGGATCCTAGAGCTCCTAGATCGCCAGCAACTGCATACAGACCAACTATTAAAACCAATAAACCAAACACAGCCTTGACTCCTCTACATGCTGGCAAATGTTGTGGTCTCTGGTTTGCTGATGCTTTTGCTACCATAATATATATTGGTTGGCCACCTATAATAACCGGTGTGAACATTGGCGTATAGTAACAATTTATAAATCAACACTTCCAGAAACTTTATGGACACTTTAGCTACAAGGAGGCGGATGAACGAACACTATATACAAGTTGCAGAGGAACTAATCCCAATAGTTTTAGATGAAGATAAGGGGTCTCTAGAGTGGGCTTTGCAGAGATTGAGAAAAGAGCAGGAAATACTTTCTATTAGGCGTGATGTAGTCACAGCAGCCGATAAAAAGGCATCTCTTCAAATATACTTGAATAAAGTAACGGCCAAGTTTATCGAGTTTTTCACAAGGCAGTTGGAGACATACGATACATGGATAGCTCAGACAACAGACCCAACTCTTCGAGACAAATATACAATGGAAGCGCAAAGGATGAGACAAAGGATCGAGGCTTGGCAAGGAATTGCGAAACCACAAGACGCGCTTGCGGTGCTTGAAGAGGATCAGAAGCTTTTCAGATCGAGGATAGATCAGGAACAGGCCATATATCAAGATGCGCTCGAACAAGCGGGCTATAAAGGCGAATCTTTAAGGACAGCAATAGAAATACCAGAAATTTTGTTTTACAGACTCATCGAAACTTTTGTCAAAACATATGGCTTGCCAAGAAGACCGCTCTGGTTCGAAGGCCAGGAAGCAATATAAATCCCAATTCTATATTTTAAGATATGGCAAATGTTTTGGTTTACAGCACATCTACATGTCCATGGTGCCACAAGGCAATGGATTTTTTGAAAGAACACAATGTCAAATTCACAGAGGTTAATGTGCAAGAGCATCCTGAAAAGGCAAATGAAGTTGTTGAAAAATCAGGCCAGATGGGCGTGCCTGTAATTGATGTTGACGGAAAAATAATTGTCGGGTTCAACGAGAAAGCTTTGAAGCAGGCTTTGAATATTAAGTGAGTTGCAGATTATGGATTGGAATGTTTTGGAAGGAACAATAAACGGCTGGAATTATGTGGATGTTGCAGCAACAGGTCTTCTAGCAACTGTTTTTGGAGGCATGTTTTACATAACTAGAAGGTGCAAACAGGCCCGCGCAATTGGATTATACGAACATGGAAAGATAGATGAAGAACCGACATTCTGGAACTCCGGAAGACTGTTAAAAGAGTATGGAAATAAGTGTTTACCAAGAGGCTTAGCAATTATGAGACTTGCTAATGTAGGGGTGTTACCGACAGAAGAAAATATTCAAACTGAAATGAAAAGATACATTAAGTGAGGTTGTATGGCTGGAAGAATTGTGGAAATATTAGAACCGTTTTGCTTTAAGGATGAAGTTGGAATTGCATTTAGAAAATATCTACACGGAGAACTAACAGCCGTTGAATACAGGGACATAAAAAGAGGGGCCATCAGCAAAGAGTATAGGAGCCTTGTTGGCCTATAAAATATGTTTAGGGGATTTTGGTGATTGGTATGTTTTTCAACGATGAGTTGCAGGTGGCGGATCTTGGAAGAAAAGATGGGAGAATAATAAAATCTATTTTATCTTCTGGTGTTGACCTGGATTCTGATGAAAACCTTGCAAGCTTATCGAGAAAAGGCTTTGGTAAAGAGTCTGTCTTCCGCGCGGTGAGCAAAATTCCAGAAGAGAATGACTTATTTTAGAAGCGCATAATATAATGTATGATGGAACTGTTAATCGGCCTAATTGGCGCAGTGGTTTTAATTATTGGCTGGGCATTTGAGACTGTTGAAGCTGTCAGAAGACACAAGAGTTTGATTGACTTGAGATTTTCGATTAATCACTTTGTTGGCGTTTCCCTTCTTTTTGTCTACAGTTTTTTAATCAATGATGCTGTTTTCATCTACCTGAACGGAATAATTGTCGCAATAATAGCAATAGAAATCTGGTATTCTCTTCACATCAAGAAAGTGCACAAGAACAAACCGCACAGCAAAGAAGGTAGAAGAAGGAAATAAGCTTTTATTTCTACCAGCTAATTCTTTCTATGGTAAAGATTGGTATTATCGGCGGCTCTGGTTTGGACGATCCAAAAATAATGAAAGATGCGAAGGAAAAGGAAGTTGATACACAATATGGAAAGCCTTCTTCTGTTTTGACTGCTGGAAAAATTGACGGTGTTGATGTTGTTATTTTGGCTAGACATGGCAAAGGCCACACAATCACACCGACACAAGTCAATTACCGCGCAAATATCTGGGCGCTAAAACAGGAGGGATGCACACACATAATTGCAACCACAGCATGCGGCAGCCTGCGCGAAGAAATAGGTAGGGGAGATCTTGTTGTCTTGGACCAATTTATAGATTTCACAAGACACAGAAGCATTACTTTTCATGACAATTTCAATGACGGACCAAAACACACACCAATGGCCGAGCCTTTCGACAAAAAATTGAGAGAAATTTTGACAAAAACAGGTAAGGAGCTTGGCTACAAAATCCACGAGAAGGGGACTGTGATCACAATCGAAGGGCCGAGATTTTCAACAAAGGCCGAGAGTAAAATGTTCAGGCTCTGGGGCGCCGACTTGATCAACATGTCAATTGCACCTGAAGCTACATTAGCAAATGAAGCCGGTGTGCCTTATGCTGCAGTCGCAATGAGCACGGATTATGATTGCTGGAGAGAAGGTGAAGAATCTGTTTCTTGGGAGGCAATATTAAAAGTTTTTCATGAGAACGCGGAGAAGGTCAAGCAACTATTGGTGAATGTTATTCCTAAAATAAAGGTTTAAATTTTTCTTCTGCCATAATTTAATATGGGGGATGCTATTCAAGCACGATCTTTAGGGACGAGGATTTTAAATCATGGTGGCCCGGAATATGATGGTCTCAGGTATGCAATTCATCGTTACATTGAGAAACATTCAACAAATGGGGATAGTTTAATTGGATTAAGAGCTGCTTTTGGTAATGGTGGTATATTGCAAGGTTTAGTTGATTGGCTTGCAGGATCGTTTCAGGATGATGACTCTAGTTGTGTCGATTATATTGGCGGTCCAGAATCTGGAGCAGGTGTACTTTGTGGAGCCCTGATTATGAAGCTTACTCCTACAGAAGCATGGCATTGGGAAAATTTGAGAGGCCACAAAAGAAACAAGGGTCACATAAGGATAATGAAATACAGAGAAGGTGATGAGATTCCTGGAGATTTTGTAAATCGATGCTATCCAACTGGGAGATTTTTGCAGGGCCCTAACGGATCTCAGGTTCCAGAGTATAAAGTTCTCGCCATACAAAAAGGCATAATTGAAGAACCACCAAAAAATGTTATTTTACTGGACGATTGGGCAGAGACATATAAACAGCTTTCTACTTGCGTTGATTTAGTCGAATCACAAGGCGGTATTGTGAACGGTGCGGCAACAGTTGTCTCTATACAAGATGGTAGAGCGGAGTTTGAGAAGAAACACACAAGAACACGGCTTCTCTCACTTATGGACTATGAAAGACTTCCAGACAAATCTTTGAAACCGCTGAATTTCAAGCTTCCTGATAGTTCGCCAAAAGCCGGTTCTGAAGATACACAATAGGTTTAAATTGTGAAAACCTACGGTTCTCACCCACTCCCTCATATACTAAAGCTTAAATTATTTAGCTCTAATTATTGTTTGTTCAAAAATTGGGGGTAGCTTATGGATGAGATGTTTAATTTGCGTGCGTATATAGATACAGTTCCTGATTTTCCAAAACCAGGCATCATGTTTAGAGACGATGCGAGACTACTAGAAAGTCCAAGAATAAGGACTTATGCCTTTAACTTAATGAGAGGTCATTTGGACGAAGCTGGTGTAGATAAAATCGCAGCCATTGATTCTAGAGGATTTATTTATGGTACAGGAGCAGGCAACGGCTTGCCCATAGTGAAGGTTAGGAAGGCTGGAAAGCTTCCAGTTCCCCCGCATGATCCTATTGTTCACAGATCTGAAGATGGCCGACTTGTTGTGACAGAAAGGCTTGTGACTGTATATTACGGTTTGGAGTATGGAAGAGATGCGCTACAAATACATAGAGGCCGCATACAAAAAGGTGAAAAGGTGGGTGTTGTTGATGATGTTGCGGCAACCGGAGGCACAGCAGAAGCTGCAGCAAGGGCAATAGAATATGAAGGCGGTGTTGTTGCCTGTTATACCTTTCTTATAGAGTTACCTGGAGCAAGGGCGAATGATGGCATGAATGCAAGAGAAAGATTGATGGAACATCATGGCGGCATGGATCTTGTCAAATCGCTTCTGCAATTTTGATTTTTTATATGCAATCAGAACCACACAGCCTGACTGATTTTAAGAGATATGTTAAGCTTGGTGTGAAGGATGGAAGACCCTATGTGTTTATAGAGCGCCTCCTTTTTTATGGTCCAGTAAGGCGGATGGCTCTTACTTGCATGTCTTCTGATTGGACAGACAACGGCAAACCTATTTTTGATGTTGTTGTTGCTCTTCCAAACAAAGGTCACAAGTTAGGGGGGAGCTTGGCTGATTTTTCAGATTTTGACATATCATGTATTTACATAGAAAAAGGTACGAAACTTGATCAGAGTGAATTTGAAATAGGCTTGTATATACAAGAGCCTATTCAACCAGACGGAACTAAGACAGCTAGTGGGAGGGTAAGCAGGAAACATCTTCAAATAGAAAGAGAATTAACTAGATGGTTGCATGAAGACTATGAGCCAATAGCTGCCAGAAGAAGAGCTGAGATATATTCAGGAGTCCCTTTAAGGGGAGGTGAGCTAGCTGTAAACGATAGGCATGTGGAACTGATTAAAGAAGCAGAGAGGCCGAGAGCTCTTTTGGTTGATGGTTTTGTAGAGGACGGTAAAAAGGCATTAGCTACTGCCGAGATGTTAGATGAATTGGGTATACAAACAGTTGGTCTTGCATGTGTAGTTGAGCTGATTAATTGGAGGGGAGAGACATACCATGGTAGGGAGGTTCTTGCACAACACGACATAGATTTTAAGTCACTTGTTATTTATGAAAATGGCGAGTTTAGGAATACTGCTTCAATTAAACAACCAGAATTCACAGTACCAGAGGCTCTAGATGCACAAAATCCAGTTCAATAATTCTAAAGGAGAAAAGTTAGCTGGAATTTTGAATATTCCTCCTGGTAAATCTAAATTTCCAGCCATAATTCTAGCCCACGGTTTTGGCTACCACATGCATGAGACAAATGAGGACAATGTAAACATGTTTGATGTGCTTGCAAAAACGCTTTGTGAAAACGGTTTTGTGACTTTGCAATTTGACTTCACTGGGTGCGGCGAGAGCGAAGGCGACTTTTCCAAATCAACTTTGACAAGTCATGTTTCTGATTTGAATTCTGCCCTCGAAATTCTGAGGAAGCTTCCATTTGTCGACACAAAAAGGGTTGGCATTATTGGTATGTCTTTTGGAACAGCTGTTACAGTTGCACGCGGTGACCATAATATAAAGGCTATTACTTTGCTGAGTTCCTGTAAAAACCCAAGAGTTGAGATTGCAAAAATAGTAAAGTATAGGGGTGGTTATAATCCAGATGGAATTTCTATCCTAAAACATGAGGACGAGCCACCTGTCAAAATCGGCCCGCAATTTTGGAAGGATTTTGACAATTATAATTTCCCCGAAATCATCAAGAATATACATGTGCCAGTAATGTTAATCCACGGTGAGAAAGATGATTTGGTCGGCAGGAAAATTGATGATTATTTTGATTTGGCAAACCAGCCTAAGGAGCTTCACATTATCAAAAACACACAGCATGGATATGAGGGGAAAGAAGCAATGGAAGAAATGTTAAAGCTTGTTTTGGGTTGGTTCAAGAAGTGGTTATAAGTTTGACTATCAATTTTAAAGATGAAACTTTTAAGAGCATTTGTTTTAGGTTTAGGATTGGTCTACGGGTTAGTTGCTCCAAGCCACTCTTTGCGTGACGAACTTGAACATACACATACCCCCCCCCCCAAACAGTTGATGTTGGTTGGGGAGAAATTGGCTACAACAGAGGCCCATTGACATCAAAACGCTTCTCTTCTTGCAGCGCTGTAATTTTGGATTATGGAGATGAGGCTTTGCTTGCGCATTCTTTCAATGGCGAATATGGGCCCACCAACTTTAATCAAATATGCACTGGAAATGTCGTAGATAGATTAGTTGAGGAGGCCAGAATACATGGTTTTTATTTAAGAATGTCAAAGGCTACTATCAATGCAGGATGGGAACCAGATCTTAGAGAAATAATTAGCGGTTTGGAAAAACACGGAATTAGTATTCAGGAAGCCCGTTATACTGAATTCGTAGCTGGACTTGAGAGAGATGTTTATTACGATCCAGAATCAGATCTTTTAAGGATTACACAAAGAGGAGAAAGCGCAAATCGTTGATGTGACGCATATTAACTTGTTTTCCTAATTCTTATTATGCCAGAACAAAAAATTATTTTCAAAAACAGCAAAGGACAGAAATTGGTTGGGATTTTGCACACACCAGAAGGTAAAGGACCGTTCAGAGCTGATGAGGGACGAAACAGATCCGCTGATCTGTTTCCAGCTGTTGTCTTTGCACATGGTTTTCGAGGTAGATGTAAGGACGGGCCGAAACCTCTTGCACTGGCAGAAGCTCTGACAAAAAAAGGTTTTGTTTTCCTGAGATTTGACTTTTCAAATATTGGCGAGAGCGAAGGTATTTTCGAAAACACAACGATAACACAGTATGTAGACGACTTGAGGTGCGCAATTGATTTTGTCTTGAAGTTGGGCTTTGTGGAGAAGAAAGGGGTTAGTCTTATCGGTTCCAGTTTGGGCGGCCTTGTAGCTACAATACTCACAACCAAAGACAAGAGGATAAAGAATCTGGTTTTGAGCTCCCCTGTAGCAAGTCTTGATCTATGCACAGGGGAATTGAAAGACCTCATGAAAAAATGCAAGGAAAATGGCTATGTTTATGTTAACTTAATTTCCGCAAACAAGTATTGCAAGCTAAACTACACTTTTTATCAGGATTACCTGAAATACAACGGGATTGAGATGGCAAAAAAGATAGACATTCCGACATTAATTTTACATGGCGACAAGGATGATCTGGTTCCTCTTGAGGGGAGCAAGGAGATTCTGAAAAACCTTAAAGGTGAAAAGGCTCTCGAGGTAGTAGAAGGCGCTGATCATTATTTTAGAGAACCCGCACAATTTGAGAAGCTGATAAAACTGGCTGTAAATTGGATAGAAATGCACAGGTAAACTATTCAGGATTTTTTCTTTCGAGATGGATTCCAACACCTCTCTCAAATTCTATTATTGTAAGATCAATCTCCTGCTTTGTTGGTTTGAGCTTGCGACTTCTATATGCATCTTGTATCATTAGGCCCAATCCCGTGGCTGTTAGCGACAGTCCTACAACAAGGGCACCATAATCCATTATTCTGCTCCCGACATGCTCATACATATACACATATAATGGCTTTGGTTTTAAATTCCTTTAGCTGGCCTTTGGTATATATAATATAAGGGGGTCACAACAATATACTATATATGTATAAGAGCCTTCTTTTAGTAGCTATTATAAGCGTAGTTCTGTTGCTTAGTGTGAACGCTCAAGCCTCGCAGATCACTTCAAAATATACCATTCCTTCAACGCTTTCAGCCGGCACACCATTTATTTGGGTTGTGGAAACACAGGCATTACAATCAGGTAACAGGCTTTCATGGCAAAAATATCTCAGCCCAACAGCAGCTGGTTCTTTTAACATGTTAAGTCCTAGTAAATGGGCATGCTTCTTTGCAGATGATTCTACAGCAACATGCGGACCAAACCCCCTCATACAACCAACTGGACAGAAAACAGGCACATTCCAAGGTAACATACAGCTTGCTGGACCTGGTTTTAACCAGTCTTCTGATTTCATTTTAAATGTCAGCGACCTTCAGGTTGTTCAGGCTGTAAAAAATATAAACGGACCTCTTATTGAAGGCTCTGTCTATGTTAGGAATGTAGCTGCTAATGTAACTTATACTCTCTACACTGCAAACAATTTAACACAACTAAAAAGCGGTCAGGCAGAATATAGGACTGGACCCGGCGACTATTATATTAATATCACACTGACTTCTGGCAAATATTTCATCGCATTTGAAGCTCAAACAACAAGCGCTCCTATAAAAAACGGCGGTTATGTCATGTATTTTGAAATCGGTGGTGGTTCAGGCGCGCCAATACAGACAGGCTTGGATATTGCAGTCAGCTCAATAGACACAACAACTGTCGCAGGCGACACAGTTGACAGGCAATTTACAATCAAAAATCCAACAACAACAAGCTATTCTAACTTGAGCATATCAATGTCAGACAGCCTAAAACAGTATGTTACTGTTGACCTGGTTTCAAAAAGCCTACAGGCAGGCAATTCAAGCGAATATGTGATAAAAGTCAGGGCAGACAAAAGCCTGATTATAAAAGACAGCTTTGATATTGTTGAGACAGCTAACGGTGTTCCAGCTATTATCTTGAAGACTGTCCCTTTGGATATAAAGATCTCTGTTACAGGCGGAGTGGCAGGACCAACAACTCTTGACAAACCTGTTCTAGATGTTGATCCGCCTGTTATACCTTACATTAAAATACTCACCGGAAACGAGTCTGTAAACAGGTTGATTGTCAGGAATCTTGGCGCAGGCAATCTTACACTACAACAGCCAGAAATTGAAGGTTTCACCGGGGACATTATAACAGTTACACAACCAAATCCTGTTATCACATCCACTGCCCCTGGAGAAGTGACAATAACAATAAAACCAACCAATCCAGGAGATTATACTGGAAAAGTTAAGATAAAAAGCGATGGCGGTGTGAAAATAGTTTATCTGTCATTCTCTGCTTTTGATGATGTCACAAGCGATATAGACAAACTCAGAAGTGAAGTTGGGTCGTTCAAAGGCAATCTAACAAAACAGGGTGTGACTTCAAGCGAGGCTGACAAGTTTTTTGCTCCGATACTTTTAGATTTAGATAACTCCAAGACAAAACAGCAGGCAGGCGATTATCAAACAGCTACAATCCTTTTGCAGCAGGCCGAATCTAAATTCTCATTGGCCAAATCCATACTTTCTTCTGGGGCACCAAAGACCGCAACAACACAGGGCGAGTTCCCAATTTTGTTAGTAGTGATTGTGATTATCATAGCCGTTCTTGCTTTCATTATAGTCAAGAAAAAGATTTTAAAAAAGAAACCTTCAGCAGAAGATGAAGAGCAATATGAGGAGGAAGGCTATGGTGAAGAAGAGGAGTACGATAAATAGATAAAATATTAAACTCGCTTTCTTCTTGCGAACATTAAAACTAAAAGGATTATAATCACGACTACTGGAATCAAGATAAGAACAACCACAGGCATTTGTTCTGATTGGTTTGCTGGACTTGTTGTGGATGCTGGTGTTTTTTCTGTTTTCGTTTTAGTTGATGTTTCATTTATTTTGTTTCTTATCTTTGTATAATCATCTGGACTGAACCCCCCATCTTTGAGATCTATCAAATATTTGTTCACCAAATCATCTATTTCAGCACGCGTCTTGTCGTCTACTTGGTCCCTTATTGAATTCCATTGGGATTTTAAATCATCTGCAGATTCGTAGAGAGATAGGAAAGCTGTCAAAACCCTTTCAGTGTCTCCCTCAGCTGGAAATAGGCCTGCAGACCTATTTCGTCCCCTTGTTGCTGTAAAATCAATTGTGTATTTTTGCGGGATATTTTCTGCAAAGGTTATGTTAAATCTGAACTCCTTTCTTTCGCTCTTTCTAACAATGCCTGAAATACTTTTCGTGTCAGATAATAAACCTGGCGGCAAACCCAAATCTATTGAGAAGTTTCTGTCCTCTTGATTGTTTTCTATTATGGCCACATATTCTATTGGTTTTTGGTTGTAGGCAGATAAGAAACGCGGGAGAACAAGGAATGACCAGCCCTGGATTTTTTTGCCGCCGTCTACAAGGATTTTCGCGCCGATCTCTTTTTTACAGAAAGGCAGATCACAATACTGCCTGTTGAATATGGCTTTTGCTGTTGCGTTTAGATAATACTCTCCTTTTAGGGTTGGATTTACCCTTAACTCTATTTGCTTTCTTTCATACTGTTTTAATCGCAGATAAGAATTGTTTATGTTAATGCCGGCGTTGCTGTTTATTGTCAAATCTATCTCCATGTCCACAGACGGTAGGATTTCTATATAGAAAGTCTCTTCTTGTCCAGGAACAGTTATGGCTTGCTCTGGAAAAATATCCATCCAGAACAGATCGCTCAGACCGTTCACTATTTCGCAAGGATTTTTTTCATATTTTGATGAGTCCTTGTCGGTGTCTTGTGTTTTATTGGATACGCAAATTCCACCTTTCCATTCAAACGGTGAGAACTTTGTTCCAGATGTCCTGATTTTATAATCTGCAAACTCGCCATTATTTTTGTTCTTGGATGAGAAGCATATTGGGACTTTTATTGCGTTGTTTTTTCCGGCTTCTGTCTCTATAAAGTTTATGTTTGTTTCAAAACCGCTGTCTATCGCCATTGTATATTTGTCATCTTCAAGGAAACCTAGATCTGACGGCAATATTGTGGATAGGCAATATGTGGAATTTGGAGCCATTGTAAAATAGAAGTTTGTCTCCAAGTAAGCTCGCACAGAGGTTAGGCTAATCAAAAGTGTGAAAACTACAGTTATTGGGATTAAATATTTTATTGACATGTTGAATTATAATTTACCAACTCGAATTCTGCTGTTACATCTCCGATATCAGGACCCAAACTAAAACCGGCTTCCTCAGCTATTGCTTCTATCTGTCCTGTTGAGCAGAATGTTGTTATATTGAGTATATTGTTTTTTTTGAACAGTTTATCTGCTGTTGTATTCAATAAAAGATGCGCGCCTTTCTGATTATATTTTCTCATTCCTGTCTCTTTTCCATTAATATCTTTCTTGATCCAGGAGAATGATGTCGATACCTGATTACAATCGCATATTGGCCCTTCCATATTCTCGCTTATCCATTCAAATTGCTGACAATCGCATTGAGGCCTTGTCACATTATTGAAATTGAACCACAACCCGTCGCGTTGAGAGCAGCCAAAGGATTCAAAGTTATACCAGACCTCAACATTTTCCTGGCCGCAAACAGTTCCTGTATAAGGCCCTGATTTTGCTCCATTAACCCATACAAGGTTCGGAATATTCTGCGCAATTTCTATTTTTGCTTCTATAGCAGACTCTTGAACTTTTCCTTGAGCATATTCTTTCACCTCATCCACTTTTTTATCGTATTTTCTGTCCATGTAGATGCCATACGCAGCATTAGCAAGATGCAAACCAAAAACAACGGGTGTCCAGAAAGTAACTGCACCACAACAGAAGACAGATCCTATTACAGAGGCGCAGCAACCATCCAAGGCTATTTTCACAGCCTCATATGTTAGCTCGGCGATTGAAAGCCAATACTGGTATTTATTGAGTTCCCTATGTTGCTTTTCCAATTCTGCTTTCTTTTTGGCTAAATCTTGAAGATCTGTCAAGTCCAACCTCAAGCTTGTGCCTGATATGTCCAATCCTGTTGTTGCTGTCAGTTCATGTGTTTCTGTTTTGTTTCCTTCTTTCGTTGTTATTGGGAATATCATGGAGAAGGCCAGGGTTTCATTAAACTCTTCATCTCTTTCAAGCGGTGGAAAATAAAGGTTACAGGAAAATTCAGAGGCGTTGTAGACTATTGTTGGAGCAGAGGAAAAGTTGTTCTCAACTATTTGATATGAATCGCCTATCTCTGTGCATGTTCCTCGCCCAGCCACTGGGTAAGATTGCCCACCCAGATAGAAGTATGGGGGGTTTAGCAAATATGTTGTCGGTGTATTGTTTATTTTCAATTTTATTTCAAAGTCATCAGTAAATACACAACCGCCAATGTTTTGGAAAGCTTGTATATCAGGTGGAATAAAGCAGTTAAATTCGCCCCTGTTTTTGCTTTCAATGTTCAATTTTAAATCTGTTTCAGGGACACAACCGTGAGGTGTGTTTACTAGTCCAGCTGAACATGCGCAATCCTGCCAACATGTGTTGAAGGTTTCTCCAATATCACACTTCAAATTACCGCAAAGCTCAGGGGTGTTGAATAGGGTTATTGGGTTGTTTATTTGGTTGCCTGTAGGGAAAACAAATGTATATCCTTTTTTCAAGTCGACTTTGTTTGAAGAGAAAGATGATGTTATATTAATTTTATCCTTTTTGAATAGGCCTATTGATTTCTTGCCTTCTAGAATATAAAGCGGTTTGCCCGAAAAATCTGCTTTTTCCACAGAGTTTGTTGGTATGGAACCTAGGCTCTCTATTGCGACTTTCAAGTCAGAACCAACATCATGTTTTAGGTATAGATTTAAATTGTCTGTTTCACCTGTTTTCCAAACACCATTTTCTATTGAATCCCACGCACCTATCCAGCTTTCACCTGCCTTAACCAATGTAAGTATATTTGCCCTGTTGTTATTGGATATGTCATTCAGGTAAAAATCGGTTTCCACAAACCTCTCATATTCTATAGGGTTTGAAAAGTCGCAGGCATCTGGCGCTTTATCTTTACACAAGAATAGCAGTATGCTACTTATTGAAATATTGTTTTTTCCTGAGACTGAAATATGCAGAGTGTTATTGTTTACTACAAGACTTTTGTCAAAAAATTTTGACCTATCAAAAACCGCTGAACTGACTGCATTATTGTTATAAACCAAGTCAATCTCGATTGCCATAGCTAAGCTTGAACTGGAAACTATCAAGACCAACACCAAAGACAATATTTTCAATCTCATAATGTGCAAACCTCTCTAGGTTTTGTTGTGGATATAGGGTCAAAACATTTAGACACCTCAGCTATATTGGATGTATAATCAAAATCTGTCTGTTCCTGCCTTGTCTCGCTTTCCGCTGGTATTAGGGATGTTATGTAGATGTCTTTTGTGCCTTCCTTTATTTCGAAATCAAAAACCATTTTCCCGTTAAAAACTGTCGGGGCGCTTTTTGTCTTACAGTCTTTAGCTATTCCTGTTCCGCCTAGACCGGTATCACAAACCTGATATTTGTAGGTTGCTCTTTTCATGGTTGAAACTTCAACTGTGTAGTTGTCTGGAGACAAGAAATCCACAACTTGGCTAGTCACAGTTGATTTGTTCAGACCGGCATTAACCAAAATAAATTCCCTCTGCGACCACGGACTTGCCGTCTTTGATTTGAATTTTGCGAAAATGTAGTCGCCTTGAATCTGACCGATATTTACTCTTTCAATTTCTCCATAAGAAGGTGTATTAAGCACATAAGATAGTGTTCTTATAACATCGGCCCTGTAAAAGTTGATATTTATTGTAGGGAGTTTAGTAAGTTTTATTTTTTCTGGAATTGATTTGGAACTGACAACATCGGCAAAGTATGTGTATTTTGGGTTGCTTACAACAAGTTCTGAAATTCCGCACGGAACTTTGCCTTTAACCTGTCCCGAGAAATCTGTTTTTCCGACTGAACAAGCCCCGAAATTTACTTGTGTATTTGGTATTGGTCTGTCATTTACATCAAGGACAGATAATTTGACATCACATTTTGCCTCAGTGCATATGTCAGAGCCATATGAAAAGGCTTGCTGGCCAGAACACTTGCCTATTTTATTATTATCGATAAACGGTAGAATTGCAAAATTAAAACTGTAGTCAGGTGTTCCTGTCACCTTAACTGCCACAGGAGAGTTTAGTGAATAATCAACCCTATAATCCTTTATGCAATATGGCGCCACTATGCTGATGGTTTTGGAGTTTATTATAGATATTGGATTTCTTGAGGATTGAAGATTGGATCTTGTAAGATCGCTGCCTAAAAAGTTTATTTTCAGACTGTCATATTTTTTTCCATTGAGAGCTGGTATATAATATTTGAACTCGTCATTTCCACTTGCCCAAAAAACAGTGTTAACAAAAGAATAGTCCCTCAGCTTCTCGATCTGTTCTTGAACATCATCCCATGTTCTTATTATCGCTTGACCGCATTTTGTTAGCACACCGGAAGTTGGCAGAATGTTTTCATCTGTCCTGAACATAAGAGACAACAAAAACCTCTCGAAGTGCCTTTTCTGGACATTATCATCAACAAAATCAGACGCAAAATTATAGACTTCAGCCAAGTTAGCTGGAATTCTTATTTCATATAGCGGATCTAGATCATAACCTGCTAAATTTGTGTTCAAGGTAAATGTAGCCAGAATATCCTGATTTCTTATTATGATATCTAAATCTTTCAGGCTCAGAGAGGCTTTTTTTCCCTGAAAATCGTTTATATTGAGATTACTAACAAACCGTTCAATTCCCAATTTTATGTTTTTCCTTATATCTGCAAGGCTTGGAAGGGCCTTGTTCTGGCACATTTGCCAATAAGCCACCTTTGTGCCAGCCAAATCTACAGAGTTGGGTACTGGGTCTAAAACACCCCCCTGAAGACTGATTGTCTTTACAATATCAAAGGAACCTTCATAGAGTCTTCTGTTTACCTCATCTCTGAAAACAGAGGCTAAATTTGTTATGTCAGGCGAGTTTAGACCTGTCTGGAAAACAATTGTGACAAGGGTTATAACAAGTATCAAGGCTGCCAAAACAATGACTATTTCTGCTTGTGCTTTCATTAATATAATTTGGTAAAATTAGTACATTAAGCTTAAAACCTACGGTTTCAGCATCTCACTATGAAATGAGTGCTGAGATGTCTCATGTCACCATATACTCATTAGGCTATTTCCAGCTGTTAGGGGTTGAAATAGGTCTGCAGACCTATTTCCAGCTATAGTCGCCTTCCTCTTCGCCTTCTTCAACTACATGGCCCCTTTTTTTAATTAGGATAAACAGTAGAAGGACAATAACAACTGCCACAGGGACAACAATAAGTAGAAGATCCATTATATTGGTCTCTGGTTTTGGCTGTGTTGTAGGTGTTGGGGTTCTTGTAACCTTTGGTGTAGTTGTGGGCTTATTCAGATCATCTGCTGCCTTTATTTGTGTCCCTATATCAGAGTCTTTATATTTAGCTTTCCATTCATTCAGTTTTCTCAAAGCCTCTGCGTCCAACTCGCCGCCAGAAGCTGTGTTTATGGCATCGTTTACAATCTCATTAACATTTATTGTTGCATCAGTGAGCTTTGTTATTCCCTGGCTTGATGTGACTTTCATCTGGAAGGTGTATGACTGTTGATCTCCAGTTGGCGTTACCTTGAAAGCTATATTTTCTTTGCCAGAAATTGATTTTCCATATATTGGCTTAAAGTCTGTTTCAAGTCCGCTGTCTGGTAGTATGATCTCAATGTCATAAGATTTTTCGTTCTTGTGATTTGTTATGTCAAGGGAATAGCTTATCGGGAAGCCTTTTTTTCCTGTTATTGATGCAGGGTCTATTTTTATTGAGAAATCGCCGCCAGCTTGGTTTGGTGGTGCGCTTGTGGGAATTAAAGCCGCTGTTGCTGTCTTTTTGCAGAAATCGGAGTTTGTGCAGCCTTTGATTGTCGCCTCTACTTCTATTTGTTCTGGATTGTCACCAACCAGATATTTGTCTGTTGCTGTAATCCTCTTGTCTGGATCTGTCACGATGCTCCATGTTTTCCCAGTTAGCAGCGATTTTACTTCAACTTCCATCACAGCTTGGGAATAGACAGAGATTGTGTATTCTGCTTGGCTATTTGGCTGAGCATATACGGGATCAGGTGAGATTGAAAGGCTGAAGGCATCGTTTTCAGAGTTTACTGTTTTGCATGGATCTGCTACAGAGCCTTTGTTTGTGTTTGCTGAGCCAGTTACGCAGATACCGTAATCATAGCTATTTGTCACGCCAAGAGCAGATATGTCTATCCTGAATGTTTTTTTATCCCCAATTTGCTTTCCTTGGCTTGATATGTATAGAGGGAGGCGTACTGGATTTTTGGAGTCTGTCACAACCTTTGCATAATGCAGATCGCACCAGTCGTCGCAATCTGTTTTCACAACAAATTCTGTTATCCCGCCAACCACACCGTAATCATCAGGCAGTTCAACTGTCGCTCTCCATGCACCGTTTGGCGGTATGCCAACTACAACACCATCAGTTAATAGGGCATGGCTGGAAGAAGCAAATAACAGTAGAAATGTGAATAAACCGAAGAGGCTGAAGGCTAGTAGAAGTTTTGGATGTTTGGAATACATATAATAAATAAGGTTGAGGTTATATTAGAGTTTTGCTGGCCAATTTATGGTTCATTTCACAGCTTGTTAAATTGTTATAATGTATGGGTCTTATTTGTCACACCATAGTTGCCTGCAGGATCTGAGCATCTTGCTTGTACAAGGTAACTTCCTGTTATGTTATAATCATGCACCCAATTTATCGCTGTCCCTATCTTCTCAAATGGATGTCCTGATTGCCATTGGATTTCGCATGCTTTTATCCCATTTGCATCTGATCTTGTCAAATCAAGCCTGACTTGTAGCGGGTTAACATTTGTTTTTTCTATTTTGGTTATGGATACTACTGGGTCAGTTGTGTCGATTTTTATGCTGCCTATAGCTGTTCCTGTTATTGTCCCGTTAGAATCTTTGCATCTAAACTTGACATCTTTTTTGCCGTCCAATCCTCCTGTGACAATTCCAGTGAAATTGTAAGTTGCGACATCTTGATTTGTACCAATTATAGCTACTGCCTGCAATGGGACCCATAAAATAAATCCTGTTTGTTCCCAGTCTATTTCGCAAGTCGCGGAATTATTTGGTTTTGTCAATAGAGCAAAAACTTCCTTGTTATTATCATAACCATCTGTTATTGGCTGGCTGTCTTTTCCAATTCCTTGATGGACTCCTGTTGGTTGGTTGTAATCGCTTCCTAATTTAATTGCGACAGCTGCTGTTGTTGGAACTGGTGTTGAAACAGGTGTTGCTGATCCTACAACAGGACTTGTGACAGCTGTTGTGCTTGGAACCCTTGGTGGTGGTAATTTGCTACAGTCTGTCTCGTATTTAATATCGACCTTTGCTGGATTTGTCTTGTCACCGCAAGAGAAATCAAATGTGTAAGAGCCCGGACCTTCTGTAAATACTTGGTCTGCCTGGACTTTTGTTGACCATGCTGTTCCCAAAACTTGGCCTGTAACATCAACCTGCTTTACCAAATCTGGAATTAGGCCTTGTATGTCTAAACTTGCTGATCTTATATCCAAAGCTTGCTGTTTCACAGTTGCTTCATCCAGTAGCTGAACTGGAGCAGTGGAAATTATCTGGCCAGCTATGGTAGCTATATTATCTGCCAATGTTATTATTGACTGGTCCTGGGCTGAAGACTTTATTAGCTTGGAACTTGTGTCTATTTGTTTTGCGACTGAAATTGTCTGGTTTCTGGCTATGTCAGCTGCTCCTGGTTGAGTGGAAGTGTAATCTGAAGCGTATCTTATCAATGTGTCTGCCCTTGAAACAATGTTTTTGGATTCAGTGTCAACAGACTTCACTTTATCTGAATGTGTTTTCAGTGTCTTTGTTATTTTGGGTGTGTAGCATACTGAGGTAGGTGTGTAACCGAATTTTATTGATCTTTGATCGCAAGTATTTCCAACCCTACCTCTTCCATCTGGGAACCCTGTAATTGGCTCTAGTTCTTCCACCCAGAAATCAACTGCTCTGGATGATGGCAACTGGTTGGCATAATTTTGCTGTTGTGCTGCGAGGCTTGTTGTGAAATCCTTAACTTCATTTGACATTTGTTTTAAGTCTGTCATGCATCCTTGCAATAAATTCATGCAAGATTGCGAAGCAGATAAAGCATTGGATGTTGTTGATCCTTTGCCCCCATCGCATGCGCCATTACCCATTAGGTTGTCAAAGTTATGCAAACATAATTGGAATTTAACAAAGAATGATTGGGCATTTGCCATCCTGCTGTATACATCCATTATCTGGCTTGCTGCTTGGCAAATATTCAAAGATGCGCTGCTTAAGGCAGAGGCTGTCCCAGTGAAGGCTTGGCCAAATTGGAGAGCAAGGTGTTGGAGCCCCTGCGCGCCTGCATTTACTATTATAGGCGCTATTTGTGTTCCATCTACAAATGAAAGATACTCTGCAAAAGATAAAATTGTACCGCTTGGCGTGTAAGGACCGGATTTAGTTGTGACTGGGGATACGCCTGGTGTGGATACTGATGTGATTGGTACTGCTGGAGACAAGCCGGCTGGAACTATTCCCACACCTGTCGCTGTGGCAGGCGCTATTCCTGTAACCACGCCATTTGTCATTGTGTATGTATTTGTCTGGCCGTTACCAGCTTGCCAAGTTACGCTCCCTGTTTGCGGGAACCCTAAGGCAAAGTGATTTGCTGTTAATTGTTGGCCAATCCCCGGAGCATTTATTGGGGTGCTAACTGTTTGAACTGTATTTCCTGAAAGCGTGTATTGGTAACCACCATTGGTGAATGAGCTTCCAGGTTGAGCGCCTAAAGCTTGAAGTTGAGTAGGTGTAAGGGTCTGGCCTTGCGAGAATGTTGGTGGCGCTGGACCGCTACCAGGGCCTAACCAACTCCCTACTCCACTACCAAATATAGCTCCTGATACTGCTCCTACAGGACCGCCTGCTGCAAAGCCTGCTGCCCCGCCTATTATACCACCAATTGTTTTTGCCCCTATCAAACTGTTGGGGCCGCCCCATAAATTAATGGCTTTACCGCCTTCATACAAAGCTGCTGCGGCTGTGATTGCTGCTGCCCCTAGACCAGCATATAAACTATATTTCAAAAACTTTACACAGGTTTTCATCAAATCTTTTGCTTGCTCCACGCCTTCTTTTAAATCATTATTGATTGTCTTGAATTCAGCCACAATGAACTCCCTTATCTGGTCTTGGCTTATAGATCTTTGGTTTAAAACAAAATCAGGCAAAGGCGTTGACAATTCTTTGGAAACAGAGTTTTGTGAATATCTTACATTTGCAAATAGCTTGTTGTTTTTAACTACATGAACGCCTTCTGAACAATCATCCAACGGTTCTATAGTTAGCTGGCATCCATATTCTTGCACAAGCTTCTTGCTGCAGCTTATTGATCTCTTTGTTTTGTTATCTAAATTATACCACCATTCTTCAACATTCAAATCTCCTGGCGGGTTTGTTATCCTTGCGTTGAATTCAATCTCATGACTTCTCTCGCAAGACACAAGGCTTGAATCTATGTCAGATATGACTAGCTTAATCTCATTTGAATTTACACAGGCACCAGGATCTTTGTCGCTTATCTGGCTCACGCTACAGGTGAAGTTTGACCCCAAAGAATCGCAACCACAGTCTTTACAGCATGTCGATTCGCTTTCACCAAGGCTCCTGTCGCACAGATTGCCGTCTTTATCTGTATCCTCGCCGCACACTGCTTTTGGATTGTTAAATAATGTTACAGGTGAAGCCACAACATCGCCGCCTGTAAGCGAGGCTATTGGGAATTCTAGGTTGAATTGTTTTTTCAAAGTCTTTGTCTGAATTCTGTCTGTTGCTGTTCTTTTGTGTGGTTCGCCAAACTGCTGAGGCGAGTCTAAATTATCAAGCTGTGTGCCTGAAATTATGTTGACTACATTTCCTTCTACCTTTGGTATCTGGACTTCCTTAACCCATGATCTTGGTATCATGTAGAAGTTGTTGATGAATTCTGCTGTGAGATTTGCGAACTGGTCTTTCTCTAAAATCAAATTTATGCTTTCTGGTGCTATCCTGTTTGTCCTGACAGAGAATTGGTTTAGATTTGCGCCAAGGCTTGTTATCTCATCCCAAATTCCAACCCAGACGCTTTGCGAGCTTCCTGTTTGTGTGACAACATCAAGGTTCAATAGGATGAACACATTCCCTTTTTGCGGATATGTGACTGTTATTTCCCCAACATCGCTCCAGACTCTTTCTTTACTCAAAAACTCCTGAAGGGCTATTGCCTCCTTTTTTTGAGCTAAACAATCAGAGGGCTCTAGGTTTTGACAAAGCCAGACAAAACCCCTGTTTATTGGATAGTTTTTCTGCTTGATGTCGTATTTCACCAAAACATTTTGCAGTGTTCCTGTCGGATCTGGCAAGAAGCTTACCGTTTTAGTCACAAGATCGTGAGGTGTTGGCAATGTAGCTGTAACAGGTAACTTTGTTGTGCCATCTGAACTGTAAAAAGTGACGCCTATACTCTGGGCTAGACCCAAAGGCATAGCTAGGATTAGATATGCGCACATCACGGCTATTATTGTTATTATCTTACCTTTTCTCATATAATCCCCAATTATTAACATGATAGTAACTTATTTACATCTATCTGTTTCTCGCTGATTGGAAGGCTTTCGCCCAATTTGGTCCCACAGTCTACAATGGCTTTTGAGAGGTCGTTTATTTTCTCGGCGAACTCCAAGGCAGGCGATGTATCGCTGTTTATTTCAGACTGGTCTATGCCCTTCGACTGCGCGGTTTTTATTATGAAAGCTGTGATTTTTTGGCTGTCACCTTCATCCAAAAGCCTGTCATATTCGCTCTCCTCCTGTGGAGTAAGCTGCAAACTTGGCGGAGGCGCTATGCCTAAACCCCCCTTCAAAACAGGTATATAGACCCACACTTCTGTGTTTCTTTCACCAATAATATAATCATTGAAAAATCCGCCCAGTTCCTCCCCCGCCCCACTTCTAACAACAGAGACGACTGAATTGGATCCTGGTGAGACATCCTTTGTTAAGGTTGTAGAATCGCTAGACTGCAGGCTTGTTTCTTGGCTGCCTGCTTTAAACCCGATGGAAACTTCTTTTGTGTTTGATTCAACACTGCTCACTTTAAGGCTTCCGGACTGGTTTGTAAATTCAACTGTGACCAAGTTAAGCTTGAGTGTTGGCGTTTTCAGCAAGTGGACTGATTTGTATTCCAGATCTCCCGAACCAACAACTTCTGAATATAATGTATGATCGCCTTTGCTTATTTCCAAGACACTGATGCCACAAGGCACGCTGGCTGACAGAACGCCTTGCCTGTCTGTTCTTCCTAAATAACAGCCTGCATAGTTAATGTGAGCTAGGCCAAGGGGGCCATCACCATCTTCCACATAAACAGTGGCATCGCATTGCGCTTTTTCGCATGTGTTTACCTGCTGTTTCCATGCGTCTATAAACCTTGTTGCATCTCCATATTCTCCAGGAGCATCGTTATTGACAAAAACAGTGAAAGCAAAATTAAACTTGTCGTCTCCCTCGCCAACTTCTGCCACTACAGGGAATAATAACCAGTAGTTTACAACTATAGGCGGTGAGACGCATAGTGTTGTGTAGGGGGCTGCGACTGTCCTAACTGTTAGCGGATTTGGGTACATCTGGAAGGATCTCTCTGAAAGCGGTTCACCTAAATTGAATGTGACCTTCTGGTCAGTGTGCACTGGTAATGTGTGCGATTGGAATGATGATGTTGATGTGATGTTTTTTGGTGTTGTCCCTACAATAAATGTGTTTTTTAGCGAGCCTTCTAACAAAGCCTCCAATTCAGGCTTCACATCAAACCATGTCTTGTATATACTTTTTCCACAACCAATCAAAGGACCGCTTGTTACAGGGACTTTTGGCTGGCCGTCAATTCCATTAAGCCTGTAAGAATAAAGCGATGTTATTGTAAACCATTCAAAGAATCTGTTTTGGTATTCTTCACCCCTATCGTTTCTGTTTCTCTCAAGGTTTTTTGTTATCATCTCCGAAGCAAAATTAAGGGATTTTCCTAATGTTGTTGGGACAGAAACTTCTACTGTATCAGTTACGCTGAAATCCTCAATGGATAATGGTGTTCTAATTGTAGCGACAATTTCCGAATCCCTGATTTCTACATCCACTGTAGCATCATTGATGTTTCCAAGTGAAATCTTTTTGCCTATTTTGTTGCCCAGAATTTGGGGGTCGATGTTTTTTAGAGAGTCTTTAATGCCTTTTGCTATTTCTTTTCCTATTTGATCTTTGGATAAGGCAAAGCTTGCATTCGCAAACTGCCAGTAAGCAACTTTTGAGCCTTTGTAATCAACTGTAACAGGGAGGCTTGCTGCAGACAAATAACCGCCGTTTGTTGATACTGCTTTTAAGGCAGATCTGGAACTGTCTATGATGGAGTTCTGAACCTCTATTTTCAGGCTTTCACCCAAACCGGCCAGGTTTTCAGGAAGAGGTGGTTTTTTTACAATATTACTGAAAGAAAATGCCACGACTGCAACCACTATGATAAGGATCGCCAGAACTATAACTATCTCAGTTTGCCCCTTCAGCCTTTTTTGGCTACTACTGTTTTTTGACTTTTTGGACATATGGAGCTAATATTATAC
>JACQNV010000018.1 GCA_016202865.1 Candidatus Aenigmatarchaeota archaeon | reverse complement strand
GGGCTTGGAATTTTTTCAAGGATTCAATTATGTAATTTGCTGTTAGAGGATCAATGTAAAGCTCTGAAACCCTTTTACCAATCTGAGTTGGCTTCAGTTGTACTTCTTGCTTTGCTTCGCTTGCCCTGTGGAAGCCCGATATGTTGTTGTTTTCGGTTCCCATAACACTGCTTGTAATGAAACCAAATTTTTCCAGCATCCTCAAAACCTTCTCCAGTTTCTGCCTTAGGCCGAGAGAATCTTGGTACTGGAAAGAGTAGAAAGTTTTTGAAAAGAAATTTTCCAAATCCTTTCTGGTTGACACTACATCAGAGGCAATCAAAGCAAGCACATGCGTCCTCAAAACAGGTTCAACACCAAGCTTTGAATAAATTTTTTCAGGCTCACCGTTTATGTAGTTATCCCAAGCATATCTCGCCTCCACCTCGCTTTTAGGGATCAAGATAGAATACCCTTCTGTGTCGTACTTTACGCGCCCTGCCCTCCCCTGCATCTGTTGTATATCCAAAACAGGCAAGTAGTCCATTCCCTTTAATTGAGCAAATCTTTTTAGATCCCTAATTATAACTTGGTGAGCCGGAATGTTGACTCCCCATGCAAGTGTTGGTGTGGCTGTAATCACCTTAATTAGTCCGCCCCTGAAATTCTTTTCAATCAATCCCCTCTGCTTGCTCACAGTTCCCGCATGGTGAAAGGCAACGCCGCTTTTAACACATCTTGCCAATTTTTCGCATTGTGCAGTTGGCCTATCTACACTGTGGAGAACTTGATTTGAAAGGTCTTCTAATTTTGTTTTATCTTCTGGGGATAATCTAGTCGCAACATGCGAGCCAAGCTTTTCTGCCAGAGACTCTGCTGATTTTCTTGTTGAAACAAAAACCAAAGACTGTTTATTTGAATTGAGTTTGTTTCCTATCAAATCTAAAACAGGCTCCTCAGAATCTGCATTAAAACTAAAGTCAACTTTTGGTGTGAAATGTAACTGTTTATCAAAAAATATCCCCCTATACAAGGACACTGGCCTGAAATCAGATTTGACTGCAATGGCTTGGAGCCATTTTGCCAGCTCTTTATAATTGCTTATCGTGGCAGAGAGGCCAAGTATTTGTGGCTTTGCTATTTCAGCCAACCTTGTAATAACAATTTCTAAAGTGGGTCCCCTGTCAGGCGAATCTAAAAGGTGTATCTCATCAACAACAACCAATCCTATATTGCCCATCCAATCAATGCCATGCCTTAGTAAAGAGTCAAGCTTCTCACTAGTAATCACAATAATATCCATGTTATTGAGCCACGGGTCTGCCGCATCCATATCACCAATTGAAAGCGCAACCTTAATCCCAAACGGTTCATATTTGTTCTTAAACTCCTCATATTTTTCAGATGCAAGAGCCTTGAGAGGGACAATATAGATCGCCTTCTTGTTTTTTTCCAAAATTGTTTTCAGCATCGCAAGCTCAGAAATTAGTGTCTTACCGCAGGAGGTGGGTATAGCCAACACCATGTTTTTTCCATCTAAATATCCAGAATTAATAGCATCTGCTTGCGGCGGAAAAAGATCATCAACCCTGTCAACTTCCTTTATCCTCTCCACAACTTTTTTTAAAACGGGATACCTATTCCCAACTTCATCAATTTTCATAAATATAGAAACACCTTTAATATCTACCGGACAACTATAGAATATGTATAAACTAGTATTTTTAACGGTGATAGTAGCCATTATTCTGCTTGTTCCAATATCCCTCTCAGAAGCAGACTGGGAGAGCCAAGCCGGTAATCAATGCATATCTGATACTGATGGCGGGAAAAACTTCTTAAAAGCCGGAACAGTTATCGGGCAAAGCAAAAATCATACAGACATATGTTCTCCAATCAACGATACCCAAGAAAACCTAATAGAATACTCATGTAAATTCTCAGGATCAGAATACGGATCTTTAGCTGTTACAAATCAAGACTGTTCCCAGTTGGGGCCTTACACATGTTTAGATGGCGCATGTGTCAGTAAAAATGCCTCTGCTGTTAACCAATCATCGGAGATTGGTCAAACACAAAAACAGGGGCCAGTGGTTGTGTATACAAGCCCAGAAACTTCCCCTGTTACAGCTACTATTCCGCAGATGATAGGAACAACATGCCAAGATGTGCCCGATGGAGCTGAAGTAACCAACCCATTAACAAAACAAAAAACAAAGTATGGAGACTTTGATGCTGAGGCCGAAAGTGTTAAATATGATTGTTCAGGGAACACGCTTACAATAACCAGGACACCTAAAGCAAACACAACACAAAACCAAGAACCAGAAAGGCTGGAAATTGCAGAAAGGAGAAAAGTAGACCTTCCACAAAACCATTCAATAATTGCTGATGATATCTCAACTATTATAAAAAATGAATTGCCAAGCCTTTTATTGCTTCTTGCACAGCCAAATGCGATGTTTGTGTCTATGGCTGGTGGTGTATCAACATACTGCAAAGATACAGACACAACAATAGACGGGAATAGTGATAATCCATTTGAGCAAGGCACAGCTGTTTTAGTTATAAAGGGCCAGCAAAAAGAAAGAAAAATTGACATCTGCGGTGACGAACTGGATCATGGAGTCAGCAGGTATGTGCTTGAACTGGTCTGCAAGCCCGGTGGTATATTTTCCAACCCAAAAACAGAGACAGTAAAACATGATTGTTTGGCGGAGTTTGGTGCAGAGTGTTTTGAGGGGGCCTGCTATCAATTTGAGCCGCTAAGAAAATGTTTTGATTCAGATGCCGGCAATCAGCCAACTGAAAATGGGTGGGTAATACCGCAACAAGGCGGTCAAGCTGTTTTAGACCGCTGCAGTCAACCTTCAAGTAGAATCACCTCAACTATCTATAAAGGTGTACTTGAAAGAGAATGTAGAAGAGACGGAACAGTAGGAACAGTCGATATTAACTGTGGTACTGGAAGAAGGTGCGAAAATCCTGGAGATATAGTAGAAGATGCCTGCACAAGCCAATGGGCTGAGTAGCTTGTTGATAATTTTCTAAAAGATTGATAGTTAATAGCTGCTCATATTCAAAAACTATAAACCGTTAGGATTTACTTCAACAAGAGAGAACCTATCCTTTTTATGTGTCCTGTTCCACTCCTTTATATTATCTGCCCAGCTATGTCCTGCCCCATATACAACCACAAACACATTACCGCTTGGAGCACCTGATAATAAAGAAAGAAGCGCGTCTTCCCTGTTGTCATCAACCATTCTAAATACATTCCCTATTTCATGGTTATCATATCCTCTTTGTTTCAGTGTGTGTATTAGTTGACTTTGTGCATCCAGTGCAGAAGTAAGTGTTGCTTTACTTTCAGCTGGTGCTGCCCAAAGCCGGCCGTTGAGCGTTGCCTTGAGACCTGTATATACTGTAGAAGCAAATTCTTGTGGGAACTCTGGAACCTCGGCATCCGGATATAATTTACTTAATGCAGTGCGTGCCACTGTTCTCATCCTTTCCATATCTCGCGTTGTCGCAACTTCTGGGTCGACTCTAACCATTTCATCTATCAAGTCATTCAATAAAACATCGTTGCCCTTTGTCAAGCCTTCTATGTAAACACTATCCAAAGAGTAGAGTCTTGATAAACCGCTAACTAACCCGCTTACACTATCAAAAACAGTCATTGCTCCCATGTTTATGTCTTCTAATGATTCAGAATCTTGTTTCCCCAAAACCTTGCCTATTTCTCTTCTTTGCTCAAATTGGTCACTTGTTATTGTATGAGTTGTTTTTATATGAACTAGCAGATATCTTGAGCCCGAATGTTTGTATTTTCTGACATTGGTTGCTCCGGGAAAACTTTCTGGAAATCTATCAGCCAATCCATCTGTTTCTGTTTCAGTATATCCAATCAAAGGAAGGTCATCGAGATAACCCCTGTTGTTAGCCCAATATCCGCCAACTAAAGTAGGCACAGCTACTAGTGCCGCCCTAAACCAATTTCCAAGTTTCTTTTTGGCCGGTAGATTCTTTCGTTTCATATATTAAAGAGATGAGTTTTCGGTTCTCCAAAAATCCATGTATTCGATTTATTCCTTCGTAATCTTGTTCTCAAAAGTTAAAAGTCAAGCGCTTTCCATATTCCTGTACATGGCTTGGGGCATTATCCTTATTTCTGTGTTGTCAAAAGTCATTACAAGCCTTTTACCCCTGACGATGTTCATTACAAGCCTTGGAATGAGGACCCTTCCCTTCTCATCTATCTGGACATCAAATTTTTGCATACCAATATATGATTTACCTATTTAAATATGTTATTACTTTAAAGAAGTTACAAAATAAAGTATAACAGTGTTATGTACATCCAAAAATAAATTTCAATCACCAAAACCAGTATACTGCCTCTTTGTATATATAAGTTACCTCAACAATACTATATCATGTATGGAACCGAATGGCCAGGGGCAAGAATTAGAACAACAAATTAAAATGCCTACTGTTGTGAATGGCCAAACTTCGGTTCAACCAATTAGTTCTGTTACTGAACAGAGGCTTGTCGGCCTAATAGGCGCTGATTATTCCTGGGAACAAATAATTTACGATATAATTGCTTCTGAAGGTTTGGATCCATGGAACCTAGATTTAGCTATCCTAGCATCGTCTTTCCTAGATTCCATTAAAAAAACAAAGGAGCTGGACTTCAGAATTCCTGCAAAATATGTGATAATATCTTCAACACTTCTGAAAATGAAATCAGATTACCTAAAGCTTGTAGACATCCCAGGAGAAGGGCAAAACGAGAGTTTTTTCGATTCAATGGAAGAGCCACAGCCAATCAACGGTTTCAAGAAGCTTGAGATAGGTACCTTTGAGTTGGCAGACAAAAGAAGGCCGACAAGAAAAATTGTGGTCACCGACCTGATAAACGCCTTAAAGAGAGCCCTTCGATCAGAGGAAAGAAGAGTTGTGAGGACAGCCACGATAAAGGAAAAGATAAAGATAGGCACAGAAAACATAGCAGAGAGAATAAATGTGTTATACAAAAGAATACATGAAGTCTTGGGTTCAATAAGCGAGGAGGAAGTCAAGTTTTCAAAATTAGTTCCAGAATGGAAAAGGGAGCATGTGATAAACACCTTCCTGCCTCTTGTCTATCTAGATCACAGTAAAAAGGTTTACTGTAGGCAAGATAACTTTTTCGAGGAAATTTATGTCAAGAAGACAACCGAGTTTGGCGCGCCTCAGGATAATAAATTGGAAACAAATAAACAGGAGCCAGAAATCAAAAAATCACCCAAATCCAAACAACCTAAAAAATTAAAAGCTAAGAAAACAAAGAAATGATATGCGTCAAGAAAAACCGCAACTTTTAGATCAGCAAAATTCGGCTAAATCCTTAATTGAAGCTGCCTTATTTATGTCACCGAATCCGCTATCCATGGACGAATTGATGAGAATATCTTCTATAGGTTCTCTAGGACTACTGAAAAAGGAAATAGAAACCCTTCAACAAGAGTATTCTGGAAGAGGAATAGAAGTTGTTGAAACGCCACAAGGTTGGCAAATGCAGGTGAAGCAAGAGCTGCTGCCGAAAGTTGCAAATTTAACGCCTTATTCTGACCTTTCAGAAGGCTCAAAAAGAACACTGGCTGTTGTAATCTACAAGGAGCCTATAAAGCAATCTGATCTGGTAAAAATGCAGGGCAACAAATTATATGTTTATGTGAAAGAGCTGGAAAAGCGCGGCCTGATAAAATCAGAAAGGGTCGGTCACACAAAAATACTTAAAGTCACAAACGAGTTTGAAAAATACTTTGGTGAGAGTAAGGAGTCTGTAAAAGAAAGGATACAAACCAGCTTAGAAGGATTTTCTGTGGCACCTGAAACACAGCAAGAAAACAAAGTTGAGAATAAAATCGACACACATGAGGCCAAGCCAAAAAAGAAATCCAAGGTTGTGACAGACGCTGTTGAAGAGTCCAAGTCAGATGTCGAACCTTTAAAAGAGCTCAGTGTTGACGACCTGAAATAATGCATTAACTCACCTATTTCTATCCATTCCATATAACTAATACTATGGAAGAACTTGTTCAGAGCAGAGATGAAATGTCATCCTTGGACATGCGGTTTGTTGTCAAAGAGCTGCAGCAGGCCCTAATAGGCGGCATTATCAGGAAAATTTACCAGTACGAATCCTTTGGAGTCTACCAGTTTTTATTTGAGATATCCACAGTCCAAGGTCCGCAATGGCTTTTTGTTGACAAAAACAAAATCTTCCTCACAAAATACAAAAAGGAGGCGCCCCAAACACCACCAAGCTTCTGCATGTTTCTGCGCAAACACCTCTCCAATACAAAGATTAAAAACATCTCCCAAAAAGGCTTTGACAGAATAATAGAAATTGAGACAGAAAACAATTTTCTGGTTCTTGAATTATTCTCAAAAGGCAACCTTATACTTTGCGATTTGTCGCACCAGATTATAATGCCCCTTGAAATGCAAAAATGGAGGGACAGGGAAATAAAGCCAAAACAACTATACAAATATCCACAATCTAACCTAGACCCATTTGGTGCGGACCAGTTGGAGTTCAAAAAAACATTCACAATTCAATATAAAAAAGTGATTGTGATACTGGCCACTGTTTTTGGTTTTGGCAAGCAATATTCAAAAGAAATCTGCCTTCTGAGCGGTGTAGATGAAAACAAAATGACAAAGGACCTTTCAGACGATGAGCTGTCAAAAATTTACATTGCTGTGCAAAACATTGGTAGATCCATGCCATCACCATCAATTTACCTTAGCACAATATCCTCAATAGAATTGAAATCAGAAAAACTAAAGCCGCAGAGAATGTCAACACTATCTGAAGCCTTTGACGAGTTTTTCCTGAAAAAAGAGACAACCAAATCCCAACTAGAGCAGGATAAAAAGCAAGAAGAAGCAGAAGCGAAGATGCAGTATATAAAATTAATGCAGGAAAAGAAAATTGAAAAACTCGGCGTCTCGACAAAAGAAACCAGGGAGACAGCCGATCTGATATACACAAATTACACGCTGATAAGTTCTGTTGTGAGCAAAATAAGGTCTTCCTTGTCTTCTGGAAAAAATTGGCCTGAAATAAAGGAGGATCTAAAAACATTTCCTGAAGTAAAATCAATAAACGAGAACCAAGGCATAGTAGACTTTAGCCTTTCAGATAAAATTATCAAAATAAACTTCAACAAATCAATAGAGCAGAACGCAGCTGAATATTATGAGGAATCCAAGAAGGCAAAAAAGAAACTGGAAGGCGCCAAAACAGTAGTCCAGCAACAGATAGTGATTCCAAAAATCCAACAGGAGAAGCAAGCTGCTCCAATGAGAAAGGAAAGGAAAAAATGGTATGAAAAGTTCAAGTGGTTCATATCATCCTCAGGTCGATTGGTTATTGCCGGTAGGAATGAGACTCAAAATGAAACAATTGTAAAAAAACACGCAGAAAAAGACGATTTTCTCTTGCACGCAGACATACATGGGGCAGCCTTTGTTCTAGTAAAATCCCAACTTCCGAATACAAAAAAGAAAAAAGACGAGCCAACAGAAAGAATAGATGAAGTGACACTGAAAGAAGCTGCTGAATTTTCTGCATCCAATTCCAAAGCGTGGACAAGAGGAGTTGGTACGGTAGATGTCTCTGCCTTCAGGCCAGAACAGGCAACAAAGCCAGATGGCTCCCTGCCAAAAGGCTCCTTTGTGATTCAGGGATCTAGAATCTGGTTCAGAAATATGGAACTGAAAATATCAGTTGGGATAAAAATCGATAAAGAGAAGTCAATTGCAAAAATAATCTGCGGTCCTGTAATGGCTGTCAGAAAACATGCAAATTATTTTATCACAATAGAGCCAGGCGACAAGGAATTATCGCATCTTGCAAAAGAAGTAAAGAACAAAATCCTTTTAAAATCAAAACCAGAGGACAGATACTTTATAGAAAAAATCCAGCTCTCAGACATCCAGAATTGCATACCTTCTGGAAGAGGCGAGATCGTGTAGTAGATTACTTCTAACAGAAAACTTATAAAGCTAATATTGATACTATCTCTAGGTATAGAAAACCTATGAAGAAAAAGAAAGTTGATATTAAAAAGAAGCCTAAATCTAGAAACAGGTTAAAAGCGGCAGCATTATCTATACCACTTTTAATTGGAGGGTACTGGGCTAACTCTCGCGGCTATCTAGACAACCTACCAGTAATTGGCTATACAGAAACAGAGACAGACAGAGCAGTTGATAATTTTCCTGAAAACCTACCTGGAGCATCTAGAGTTAGAAAACACAAGTATGCAGGCTCGAGAAATCTGATGGTTCACATACAAATAACCCACTCTTTAACGGAACGTCAACTAAAGCAAGTAGAGGAGCTGAGAAAACTTTCTGGAAGAACATATGAACCAACATCTCTTGAAACTATAGATTTCGAAGCAGCAAGAGTATTTAATGATGTATATAGAATTGTAACAGAAATAAGAGACCACTATACTCTACGCGCTATTTATGTAGAGGGTCTCACAGTGGATAACGAAGTCTTGATAAATGATTTAGTAGATGAGGTTGTAAGAGCAGATCCTAAAATAACAGAAACCCCAGACATGAGCAAACTTCATACAGCAATAGTGGCAGCACTGGGTAGGTTATATCCGGGAAACGATTTTACTGGCTTTCCAAGAGATACAACTTCGGTAATATATCAAGCAGCAAAAGCAACTCTTCACGGAAAGCTATGGGCAACGGCAACTGAGGATGAAAGAATATTTACACGCGCCCGTCGAGCACATGACGAGTTAATAGAAGTCCTGAAAGGAAAAGTATATACTCAACAAGAAATAGATAGAATATCAAGGCTAATAGATGACGATAGAGAAGACGGATTACTTTCTTTACTATCTGATGGATCATACAGAGTGGCTGTTGTAGTTTATGGAAAAGGACACGACTGGAAAAATAATATACAAAAGTGGAATAGAAAACATAAAACAGACAGATTTTCTCTAGTTGAGATATACCCACATGGGTTATAGAGAAATAGCACAGTGATATGACAGATAAATTTCCGCCAAGATTTGAATTGTGGAGCAATGATGAGTTTTCAATATCAACATCTTCAAATCCGCACATCCCAAAGGAAGAAGGCATCCATCTAAGAATATTTTCAAAAAAGGAATTTGCAAATGGTTGGGATGACCCAGAACTTTGCGGTAAAGCTTTTGTTCTAGCTGCAAAGGTAGCTGATATAATTGTTGAAAAACTAAAAATTGTTGAGTGGGCAAATTTACAATATAATGGTAATTGGGGTTTGTTGCCTGGTTATACTCCAATTTTTCATGTCCATATTTATGGCAGGAAAAAAACAGGCAAAACTTGGGCCCAACCAGTCCAGTTGCCAAAAGCCCCAGGAACCTACAAAAACGAGCCTTTGACAGAGAAAGAGAGAAACCTGCTTTCTGATGCTTTCAAGAAATATTTAAAATAAATCCTATTTCTCCCCTTTCCATTCTGCGAAAAACTCTTTCAGGAAATTCTCCAAAAACTTGTGTCTCTTGTTAGCCATTTTCTTGGCTGTCTCTATGTTCATATCCTTGTTTAATTTTAGGAGCTTGTTGTAAAAATGGTGTATTGTAGATGGGTCATGTTTTTCATGCTCATATTTTTTGCCTTCTAAAGGAATTTCAGGAACCCACATTGAGATGTTGTATGCACCACCATATGCAAATGTTCTACCAATACCTATAGCACCTATCACATCCAACCTATCAACATCTTGTAAAATCTGCGTCTCTATATCCCTTGATTTTTTTCCATTAGCAGAAAACCCATACTCTTCATGGTGTTCTACACATTGAAGTATTTTATCAACCTTCTCTCTTGGTAAATTAGTCTTGTCCAAAATCTTCTTGGCGCTTGGTATAGAATCTTTTGGAGAGCAGTAATTGCCTGTTTCTTGCTGAATCAATCTGTGAATATCATGTAACAAAGCCGCAGCGGCAACAACAATATTATCTCCACCCTCTATTTTCTGGATATGTAGAGCAATATTCAGCACTCTTTTAAGATGCTCAAAATCGTGCCCGCTGCTTTCAGATGAAAAAAGAGATTTTATTTCTTGCTCCAGGTTCTCCAAAACTTCCATAAAATTAACTCTTTATCGCCTTAATAATCTCCTTCAGTTTGTCTCTGTTTTCCTCAGCAATCGTCCCAGTAACAATGATGTCTGCTCCGGCCCTGACCTTTTCCTTGGCCACTTCCGGCTCCCTTATGCCGCCGCCGACAATAACAAGCATGTCTTTCCCAACAGCGTGTTTTACAGCGCCTATAGCTTCTGGAGGAACAGAAAGCTTGGCCCCAGAACCGCCTTCCAAATAAACCATTTTCATCCCAAAATACATCGCAGCAAGAGAATAAGCAGCTGCTATTTCAGGTTTGTCCCTTGGTATTGGTTTTGCATCTCCAACCCACCCTGCAGCTGTATTAGAATCTGACTCAAAAATCAAATAAGCCATTGACAGAGGCTCCAAATCAAACTTCCTGACATAAACAGCGCCCTTAGCCTGCTCATCTATCAAATATTGTGTTGATCTAGAGTTGAGCAAGGACATGAAAAATATAGCATCTGCCTTGTCTGAAATTTGTTGCGCAGAGCTGGGAAATAAAATAACAGGCAACTTAGAAGCCTTTTTAATCTCAGTGATTGTCTGATTTAATTTGTTGCCAAATGCATCTCCCCAACTGCCGCCAACCATTATAGCATCTGATCCAAAACCTTCAGCCATCTTGGCAAGCTTTCCAGCCTCTGCTGGTTCCTGTTTATCCGGATCGATAAGAGTAAAGTGTAGTGGGCCCTTTTTTCTTTTATTTTGTATATCTGTAAAAACTGGCATAATGAAATCAAATCGCGCTAGGTAAAAGCCTGAAAGACTCTACGCTTTTCTGCGCAAGAGGCAAAAACTGGTCATAGTTTTCTTCCAATGCGGTATAAGCAACCAAATAAAAGTTCTCGCTTTGTGTGAAATTCCCGCTTTTTGTAATGTAAACAAACTTGCTTTTGGCTTTGTAATTGTTAATGTCTGCTGTATATACAAGCTCCTTCGCGGTTAAATTTCCAACGGTTAGATTGGAATATGAAACAACTTTATAGTTCCTAAAATTTGGTCCTGGTGGGTTTTTCCAGTTTATCCCACCCTCACCAAAGAAACCTTGATTGACATTAACATTGGTAATGAAATCACCAAACTGAGGACCTATAAACATGACCCTCAAACCTTCACCGAGTTTCCTTGCAGTCGCAATATCCCTTGTCCAGCCAGCTGGTGAAGTGATGGCATACCCTCTTTCTGAATCGACATACTCCACTGCCTGCGGTTTTATATCAATTCCTGGAGTTGTTTTGGCCTGATTAAAATATAGATAAACCCCGCCAAATGCCGCAGCAAACAAAATCACAATTATAATCACCGCTATCGAACTTTTCATAATATTCCAGTTGCCTTGCAAATCTCCAAGGCAGATTTTTTGTCTAGTTGCTTTTTATCTAATATT
>JACQNV010000015.1 GCA_016202865.1 Candidatus Aenigmatarchaeota archaeon | reverse complement strand
CTTTGGGTACTGTAGCCTTTCTTTCGAAAGAAAGGCTAGACTACCAGCCAGATTTGGATTTCATGATGTATTGTATAAAGGCTATTATTAGGAGCACATTGGTTATCAAAGGATAAACCAGAAGGAAAAAGGCATAGTCCTTTATTTTTGCCACCCGTTTTGTCTTTATTTTACTTCTAGCTATTAGGACAACAACCAAGGTTAACAGGGCAGAGCCTGCAAGGAAATATGTTTTATAGTCAGAGAGGAAGGATGTATCGAAGCTTTTTCTAAACATGTCAGAGAAGTCGAAGCCTATTGCTTGGTAATATGCTACATTTGTGGCTATTCCTGTATATACACCAAAAAGCAGGAGGCCGATAAAGATGTTTACTAATATAAGGTTGAGATAGCCTACTGGAAGTGAAAACATTCCTAAATCCCCATGTTTTGAGTTTAGGATTAGATGGGAATATTTTCTGGTGTTAGTAAAAAAGCCTCTGGACCACCTTATTCTTTGCTTTGCTAAGCCTCTTATCGTGGATGGGGTGTCTGTATATACAAGGCCTTTGTAAGAGTTCTTAATTTTGTAACCCTTGCTAAGGTAGCGCAAGGCAATTTCTATGTCTTCGGCTGGGTTATTTTCTTCAAAGCTTCCTATTTTTCTTAATTCTTTTGTTCTATAAACAGCGAAGGCCGGGGTCACATAATTTCCGTCGACAAAGTGGAAGACTCTTTTTGTGATCATGAAGATGAGATATTCTATATGCTGGACTCTTTGGAGGATGTTTTTAGGATTGGCTACTCTTACCGTGCCTGTTACTGCACCAACGCTTTTGTCTTCTAAGTAGCTTACCATGTGCATTATGGAGTTTTTGGTTAGATAGGAATCTGCATCCATAAAACCTACCAATTCTGTATTTACATACTTAAGGCCCGCATTTAGGGCAGCTGATTTGAAACCACCGTGTTTTTTCCTTATCACGGTTACATTTTTGAATTTGCTGGCAATTTCAACTGTTTTATCTGTAGAGCCGTCATCCACCACTATTACCTTGAGCTTGTTTTTTGGATAGTTTTGAGATAGGACTGATTTTATTGCCTTTGCTATGTTTTTTTCTTCATTGAAGGCTGGAAGAATTATGGAGACCGATGGATATTTTCTTGGCTTTGGATCTGCAAAAAACCGCCTTTTGTTTGTGAAAAAGGTTAAAAGATAGAAGATAGAATAAAATAGGAAGAAGTAGATTAGTATGTAATAAAAAATGTCTACTATACTTGTCATAAATTAGTATGGTGGATATACTTAATATATGTTGGTTTTGCTAATCTAAGTATTTTATAAAATTAGATTAAAAATAGTAAAATCCCCCATAAAATAAAGGGGTATAAAAATAAAAGAGTGAGGGGTTAAACCCCCCGCTAATTTAACTTGCTGCTGGGCTTGCTGCCGGTGATGCTGCTGCAGCGACTACTGCACCTGTTGCATCAAGGACAACTTTTGCTCCCTTTAGCTTGCCTTTGTTTGCAGCAGAGTTATATTGTTGTAATAATGTTGTTGCAACTCTTGTGTGTGCTGCTTCCCATCCAGCTACTAATAGAGCAACTTTTCCCTTTGCATTTTCGTATAGGTCTAGTGTTGGGTTCTCGAAAAGTTGTAATAGAGCTTGGTCTTTTGGTACTCCAGAGGCTTCGCCGTATGTTGGGAAAGCTTTGCCTAACAAGTCAGCTGCTAATTTGTTAACTGCTGGTCCACCAACTACTAGCAAGTTTTTGCTTTCTAGATCTGCTTTGCTTATTTCTGTATCTAGTTTTGCGACAGCTTCTGTTGAAACTGCGCTGCTTGCTAAGACTGCTGCACTGCCTGCTACTGAGCTAATTGATGCTGCTTTTGCTAGTACATAAGCCCTTGCGTAGACTTGGTCATTTGGATACCAAAGTTCTAGGTTATCTCTTCCAGAGGTGTGCAATACATTATGTGTTCCCCATAGATCTACAGTAGCTGTGTCTGTTGTAACAGAGCCTAGTGTAACTGTGTCTTCTGTGGCTGTCCATTCTGGTGTTCCTGGGACTATTTGTTGGTTTGATCCAGAAAGCTCCATGCTTGTTGGGAATTTAATTGAGTACTGGTTTGATGCATCGTCTTTTTCTTCTACTAGTAAAAGGCTTACGTTTGCTGCTGGGCCTGTTGCGTCAGGGCCTACTATCCTAATTGAAACATTTCGTTGTTCAGGTGTTAAGTTGGTGTCGCCTTCTATCAATATGTTATATGAAAGACCTCCTGTTGATGTTCTTCCTAATGTGAAGTTGACATTAGCTGTGTTGTCTGCAAAGTTAGATAAGTTAGCGCTGACTACTGCTGCTAATGCTGATGCTGTTCCGTCCTCTTTTGACACTGCGGTTATGTTAAATTCGGTTGTTCCTCCTGCTACTGAACCATAACGCGTTGTGCTTATGTTTATAGCGCCAGTTGGCAGGTTAATAAAGGTCTTGTTTGTTAATATAGAGAATGTGTTTATTTGTGTAGTTTGAACGACTGGATTGCCTGAAGTGCCTGGAACAAAGGATAGATATTCTCCGTTTTTAAGTTTTATTGGCGAGAATACGCTTATGTAGGTTCCTGTTTTATTGACATCTGCGCCTGTACCCCATGTAAATCTTCCGTGTGTTGAATTTATGTATGCGTAAAATGTTTGGCCTCTGAAATTGAATGATCCACCATCAGATGATCCTGTTGTATAAGTTGTTGTTGTTCCTGCTGCCACATCTAGCAATGAAAACCCATCAGATGTTGATTGAGAAGCGCTTAGTGATGTTAGTTTTAGTAAGGCTGTAGAGTCTCCAGATTGGAAGGTAAAGTATGCATCTTTTGCTACAGACCTGTTTTCGACAACAACTATTGAATTGTTTGAAGCGTCTGCCAATGTTGCTGTTGTTGCTGCTGCTGCGTCTTTGTATGCATAGTCTGCTGTTTTTGTGTTGCCTCTGTCGTCTGTGAATGTTACTTGCATCACATTGTCTCCTGCTCCTGCAATCTTAAGTGGGTTTCTGGCAGCGTCGCCTAAAGGTATTGATACAGATGGGAATGCTAGTTTGAATGCCCAAACAGGGTCCTCATAGTCAGTGCCTAGTTTTAAGTAGTCTTCGCTTGATCTTCTACCACCAGCATATGTTGTTATTTTAGATAGTTTTCTGCTGCTTATTGTTAAGTTAATTAATGTACCATCTTTTGATGTTGCTTGGGATCCAACTTTAAGTTTGTCCCCGTGGTTAAGTTCCAGTTTTGAGTCAGAAGTGCCTACAACTAAACCAGCTGTATTTTGTGCTTGGTCTGTTGTTGATAGTTGTGATGCAGAGCTTACAAAGACTTCTATGATAGAGCCAATTTTTCTTGTCTTGCCTTTATCAATGTTTTCGCCTGCGCTGCCGTCAACTGATACAGATGCTGTGCTTGCTGCTGTTAAACCGTTAAGTGTAACTGTATACTCTTTGCCGCCGACAGTTACTTTCTGAGACTCGCCACCCTTCAAAGATACTTTTTCTCCTTTGAAAAGCACTAGTTTATTGTCATTGCCGTCTGGTGCTGGGTCTGCTGTTGTATCTGCATGCACATAGAAATCTTCACCGAAAAGCCTTAGTACTTCTCCTTTTGCGCTTGAAAGGTTTACTGTGGTATCGAAGCTTACTTCAGTTGTATATAGATAATCTGTTATTGATGGGGATGTTAAAAATCTTCCAAAGCTGTATGTTGGGTCTTTACTTGAATCAGAACCTGGTTTTTCAAATTGCATTGTATAAGAAGCTGATGTTGTACTACCTGGTGTAAGCTTTACAACTTGGGTATATTTGTGGTCACCGTCTGTATTTGTGTGAACTTCTGATTTAAGTGTTACTGGAAGTTCGTCCTTTGTCATTGATGTCCTAAGTCCTGTTTTTCCTAGAGAGTCGTCAAGGAATATTTTAGTTGTTCCTGTTCCAACTTCCTTTCCTTCTCCTGTTAGATCCACTGCTGTTCCGCCAGATGAACCGCTTCCTGCGACTCCTGTTTGGACAGCTTCTTGTACTCCTAGTGATGCTGCGACATCTATAGCGCCTACTACATCTCCAGGTGCTGCTGATCCACCAACTACAGTCAATATGTTTGAACCTGCGCTAGTGACGAATGGTGATGGCCAACTTCCAAGGTCTTGTGCGCCGAAAGCGCCTAGGCCCATTGTTGCTCCAGCCATTACTGCAGCTAAACCGCCTGCTAAAATTTGTTTTATATTCATATTTTTTATTCCTCCAATATTTT
>JACQNV010000014.1 GCA_016202865.1 Candidatus Aenigmatarchaeota archaeon | reverse complement strand
TGGAAACCAAAGCAGAGATTAAGAAATACAAAAATGAAGGTGTTGACAGTGTTGAGATGGAGATTTCGTCACTTTTTGTTGTGGCAAAATTAAGAAAAGTGAAGATAGCGGCTGCTTTTTTTACTAGCGATATTCTCGGCGAAGAATGGAAACATCTACACAAAGATGAACCAAAATTTGTGCGCCGAGGATTAGAAAAATTAGCAATTATTGCAATTGATTGTTTTACAAACCAAATGCCCACCAAGTTAAAAAAATACAAGGTGATTAACATATGACCCAAATCCAATACGAACAAAAACTGAAAAGTTGGATTGCAGAAAACCATGTACAAGCAGAACACCTACACTTTGAAAACTCTGTGCACACAGTTGAAGAAGCATGCGCTCAGGCGAAGGCACAGCCAGACGACTTTGTTAAAACAATCTGCATGATCACCAATGATGGAAAAGTCATAGGTGCAATTGTCCTTGGCTCAGATAGGGCAAGCACAACAAAGGTTGGTGAAGTTTTGAAAATTGAAAGGCCTAGAACAGCTACTCCAGAAGAAGCTCTAGAAAAGACAGGTTACATTGTCGGTGGCACACCACCGTTTGGATACGAAGCCACATTTTTGATGGACCAAAAAGTAATGGAAAAAGAGACTGTCTACGCCGGTGGTGGGACACCAAATGCACTCATAAGAATCAGCACAAAGGAGCTTCAAAAAGCAAACGATGCGCAGGTTATGAGGGTGAGAAAATAAATATGATAATAAGAAAATTTAGAGCTAGCGATGCAGTAGCAGTTGCCAGAATGCATAGAGGCACCATTAGAAAAATAAACAGCAAGGATTACTCAAAAAAGCAGATAGAAGTTTGGTCTGGCAGAACCAATGCAAAAAAATTCAGGGGTTCTATGAAATCGCATATTCAGTTTGTTGCTGTGGACAAAGGAAGGATAATTGGTTTGGGTGGTTTCAGAAAAGACGGAAAATTTAACTCTCTTTATGTCCACCACAAATACATTGGAAAGGGAGCAGGTAAAAGGCTTCTTAGTAAAATGGAGAGAGAAGCGTTGAAAATGGGTTTCAAGAAATTCACTGTAAACTCCTCACTTACAGCCAAAAACTTTTACCAAAGCCAAGGCTATCGTGTTATAAGGAAAACATTATTCAAAAGGCCGCAGTTGATACTCGAAGTTTACAAAATGGAGAAGAAGTTAAGAAGCAAATAACCATTTAAATAATAGTATTTTGCAATATAGTATTGCAAGTTTGATATATTATGGAAAATGAAAGATATGAGCCTCAAAAGCTTGAGAAAGAAGTATTGGAATTTTGGGAAAAGAACAAAATATTCAATAAATTGGTGGAAAAAAATAGTGGTAAAAAGCCATGGTTTTTTATGGACGGTCCAATCACTGCAAACAATCCAATGGGCGTCCACCATGCGTGGGGCCGAACCCTTAAGGACATTTACCAGCGATTCAAAGCCATGCAAGGTTTTGACCAAAGGTTCCAGAACGGTTTTGATTGCCAAGGTTTATGGCTTGAGGTTGAGGTTGAAAAGGAACTTGGCCTGAACTCAAAAAAAGACATTGAAAAATTTGGGCTGGAAAATTTCTCAAGAAAATGCAGGGAAAGGGTGGAAAAATTCTCAAAAATACAGACACAACAATCAATAAGGCTTGGCCAATGGATGGATTGGGAGAATAGCTATTACACTTTCTCAGACAACAACATCAAGCACATCTGGCATTTCCTGAAAAAGTGCCATGAAAATGGATGGTTGTATAAAGGTAAGAGAAGCCTGCCTTGGTGCTGGAGATGTGGTACAGCATCCTCAAAACACGAGATGAGCGATGGTGGATACGCAGAACGACAACATGTGTCTGTCTATTTTCAATCTCCAATAAAAGGCAGGAAAAATGAATACCTGTTAATATGGACAACAACACCTTGGACACTCACATCAAATGTTCTGGCAGCTGTATCTGCTGAATTCAAGTATGTAAAAGTAGAACATGATGGTAAAGTATATTATCTAGGCGAAAAGGCATGCAAGAGGTTGATCCCAGAGGCCAAGATCCTCGCAGAGTTAAAAGGAAAGGAGCTTGCAGGTTTGGAATATACTGGCCCATTTGATTATCTCCCTGCGCAGAAAGGTGTTGTCCACAAAGTTGTGTTGTGGGAAGAAGTTGGCGAAGAAGAGGGAACAGGAATAGTTCATATAGCCCCTGGTTGCGGTGAAGCGGATTATGTTTTAGGCAAAAAACTTGGAGCCAAGGCAATAGCGCCCCTCACTGAGGATGGAAAATATATAGAAGGTTTTGACTGGCTTACAGGAAAGCATGTCACAGAGGTTTTAGGCCCTATATTAAGCGATTTGCAAAAAAACGGATTCTTCTTTAAAAAAGAAAAGGTAACGCACAGATATCCGATATGTTGGAGATGCAAAGAAGATCTTGTGTTTAGGCTGGATGATGCATGGTACATAAAGGCCGATGGTATAAGAGAAAAAATGAAGGCAAACAACCAAAAAATAAACTGGTATCCTGAACATGTGCAGAAACTCATGGAAGATTGGCTTACAAACATGGAAGATTGGAACATCTCCAGAAAGCGATATTGGGGCCTCCCTCTAATGTTTTATGAGTGTGAATGTGGTAATCTAGAAGTTGTAGGATCTTTAGAGGAACTAAAGAAGAAGGCTGTAAATCCTGGTGTTGTGGATAAGCTACCTGAGCTGCACAGACCGTGGATAGATGAAGTTAAGATAAAGTGTCAATGTGGAAAAGAAGTCAAAAGGATAACAGATGTCGGTGATTGTTGGTTGGACGCGGGTATAGTCCCGTTCTCTACTTTGAATTATTTAGAGGATAAAAAATACTGGAAAAAATGGTATCCTGCAAGCCAAGTAATAGAAATGCGCGCCCAGGTGAGGCTTTGGTTTTATTCCCTATTATTCATGAGCACAACGCTTGAAGGCGATTTTTCGTACAAGAATGTGTTGGCATACGAAGAGGTAAGGGATGAAAGCGGCAAGCCAATGCATAAAAGCTCGGGCAATGCAATATGGTTTGATGATGCAGTTGAGAAAATGGGCGCAGATGTGATGAGGTGGGTATATACAGGGCAAAATCCTAGTTTCAACCTGAAATTTGGATTCAATATAGCCAGTGAGGAGAAGAAGAAACTGGACATACTTTTCAACCTTGTCAATTACATAAAAACCTACTTGGAAGACAACAATTTTAAAAAATCTAAACTGAAGCCTCAAGACATTTTAACCAAATGGTTTTTGTCCAGGTTGGAAACACTTAAGAAAAGCGTCAAAGAAGACCTTGATAGTATGCAGTCACATAAAGCAATAAAAGAGCTGGAAGATTTTGTGCTAAACGAATTTTCTAGATTTTATGTGCATCTCATAAGAGACAAAGTAAAAAGAGGTTATGATGGAAAAGATAAAGATGAGGTGCTGCAGGTTCTATATGCTGGGATGTTGGATTCCATGAAACTGCTTGCCCCCTTCACACCATTCTTAGCTGAACATGTATACCAAAACTTCTTCAGGCAGTTTGAAAAAACAGAAAGCATACACCTTCTTGATTGGCCTGAAAGCGATGATTCGCTAGTTAACAAAAGCTTGGAAGCAGATATGGATAGAGTAAAGCTGATTGTAGAAGCTATAAATTTCATGAGACAAGAAACTGGGATAAAGGCAAGATGGCCTCTATCTGAAATTTCCGTTCAACTAAAAGAAGGCGCGGAAAGCATGAAAGATTTGGCTGATGCAATAAAAACACTTGGAAATGCCGAAAGCGTCAACTTTGTGAAAGATGTTAAAGGGGGAAAAGAATTTGAGTGGGGAAAATTAAAACTGGGGTCTGTCTTAAAGGACGACGCTTTGATAAGGGAGCTTATAAGAAAGACGCAGGAATTAAGAAAAACAGGCAAACTTCAAGTTTCAGATTCCATAGAAGCCCTCTTCATCTCTGATAAGGAAACCTTAGGTATTTTGAAAAAGTTTGAAATGGAGTTGGTTGCTGGCGTCGGGGCGAAGAAAGTCGCTTTTAGCGAAAAGAACATTGAGTCTAAAGGTGAGCTAGATTTTGATGGTAAAAAAGTTAAGATAGACTTTCAAAGGGTTCAATAAAATATGATTATAAGAAGGGCAAAAGGCGGGGATATAGACCAAATTACCCAGCTATTTGATGATCTTGAATTAGCCAATCTGGTTTTCAACCTGTCAGAAACAACAAAAAAGTTTGTTCGAAGAAAAGAAAATGCCGGCGAGATAATAAAAACTGGATTAGAAAGGGCCCTTAACAAAGAGACCAACCTTTTTCTTATAGCTGAATTAGACAATAAAATTGTTGGATATTTGAAAGGCGAGATAGAGAAAAGGTCAGCCACAAAACTCTACGACAAGAAACTCTATATAAGGCATCTTATTGTATCAAAACAATATAGAAATATGGGTATTGGATCAAAGCTTGTCCAAGAAGCCGAAGCTTTCGCAAAATCACAAAAAATACCTTTTGTAACACTCAAAACTTCACCAAAAAACATCCTGGCAAACCAGTTCTATAAAAACTTGGGTTTCGAGGGTATCTATATGGAGATGATAAAAGAAATAGACTAAGCCTATGTATTGGACAGACTGTTACAAAAATGAATTTCAGAAGATAAGGGAGCTGTTTAAGCTAAGAAAGAAACTGGTTGTCCACCACCGCGATGTTGACGGCAGCTGCTCTGCAGCCGAGTTGCTGAAATTTTTTGATTTCGAGGCAATGTCAATCAAAGACCCATTTGTCAGCTATGACTTGGTAAATGAGTTGGTTGATAAAGATCCGCAGCTAATACTATTTTTGGACCTTGCTGTGGATGAGCACTGGGAAAACATGGTCTCCCTGCAAAACAAATTGAAAAACACAAGAATAATTGTCTTTGACCATCATGTTATAAGAAAAGATTTGAACGATTTTGGAATATTGCATATCAACCCGCGTTTCCACATAGAGGATGCATACATACCTACAAGCCTGATGATTCACGATTTTCTAAAGGAGATTGGACTAAATGTGGAAAAGCAGATGTGGATCTCTGTTATTGGGACGATAAGCGATTATGGGCACAAAACAAACCCAGAGTTCATGAAAAAGGCCAAACAAATGTATCCTGACCTTTTGAAGGGCGGCCAACCAATTAGAACAAAGCTTGGGAGTCAGGCCAAAACAATATATTCCGCAATAATATGCAAAGGAGAGTTTGGATGCAAATATGTCTTGAACTCCCTTGTAAAGTCGTCCAGTTTTGAGGAATTTTCCGAGAACAGAAATCTCGTTGATTGGAGAAAAACAGTTGATGATGAAATCAAAAAAGTGCTTCTTGACTTCAAGAAGAACAAAGAACAAAGAGGACAGATACTCTTTTATGAGATCAAAAGCGATCTCAATGTGACAGCAATTCTATCCAATATTCTTGCTGAAAAGAATCCGGAAAATGTCATCGTTGTTGGAAAGAATTCACCAGAAGGCTGGAAAATCTCAACCCGCGCTCCAAGAAAGCCAAGCAGGGAAATAGATCTTTCCAAAATCGTCTCAGAGGCTGCCAAAGGCATAGGCTACGGCGGAGGTCACAAACAAGCAGCAGGCGCCATGGTCAAGGACTGGGATAAATTCAGGGACAGGATGTCGCAGAAGATTAATGGGTAGTTATACGAAATCTAAAGAGAAACATCGGAATCGATCGGTGTAATTTTTAAGATAATTTTATAAGATACAAATAAAC
>JACQNV010000017.1 GCA_016202865.1 Candidatus Aenigmatarchaeota archaeon | reverse complement strand
CAGGACAAACAGCTTGCCAATAAAAGCAAGAGGAGATGAAAGAGATCTGTTGGTTTTTCCAAAAGATTTAAAATGCAAAATAGAAAAGGACGATCTAAACAAAAACAGACTAAAGGCAACCTTTGAGTTCAGCTTGCAAAAAGGCAGCTACGCGACGCTGGTTGTAAAGGAGATATTTGCCAATTGTTTATAAACCTGGACTTTCAAATCTGGTTTCATCTAGAAGTTTTTTATCCTCTTGGCTTAAACTCCATCCAATTGAGCCCAAATTCTCTTTGAGATGTTCAATGTTTGTGGACTTGGATATAGTAATTATATTCTTTTTGGAAACCAACCAATTTATGGCGATCTGTGCTTTGGTTTTGCCATATTTCTCGGACAGATTATCAAGCAAAGGATTAGGCTTTAACAAAAACCCTCTTTCAATAGGTCTGTATGCCATTATCATTATGTCATTTTCTTGGCAATAAGGAATAATTTCAGATTCCATATTCAGACAATTGGAAATATGGCACTTGTTCCTAGTTGCAAGGTTGTACGGAATTTGATTGGCAACAATTTTATTTCTTGAATACTTTTGAGCGTCTTTCATTTGCTCAACAGAAAAATTGCTAACACCAATAAACTTAACTAATTTTTGTTCAATCAGATAATCTAACGCTCTCATTGTTTCTTCTAATGGTATTTCGGGATTGGGGGCGTGAACGAGATATATGTCAATAAAGTTTGTTTTCAGCTTTTCTAAACTTTTTTTACATGAAGCGATTACATTATCATACATTAGGTTAGTTTTGAAAACTTTGCTAGTGATGATAATTTTTGATCTATCTAAATCCTTTATTGCGTTGCCAATCAATTCCTCTGTATGACCAGCACCATAAAGCTCGGCTGTATCGATATGTGAATAGCCCAACTCTATTGCGTTTTTTATAGCTTTAATTGACTTTTCATCTTTAGAAAAATCAGTTTTCACAAATCCGCCAATACCAAAAGTTCCAAGCCCGATAACGGGAATCTTAAAGTTTTTGGCTAATGTTTTGTATTCCATAGAGTGTGAAAGAGATTTTTGGTGAATATGTTAACTAGTTGATTGAGGAGCAGGATCTTGAACAGCAGCTTTCGCAGTATATTCCTTTAATTTGTTTATAGCACTAACCACAGCATCAATTTTGTCCTCCCTCAAAATATTAAACTCATAATCACCTGATCCTGGGCGAGCCACTCTAGTCGGTCCAGTATCTTTTAGCGCATCATAAACTGGTTGAAGAATATGAACCAATGCTGTTGGTGGTTTTGGATCTGTTCTAACAAAATCTCTCAACCTTTTACTAACATAAACTTCAATTCTGGCCATAAATTAAAATCCTTCCTTGTGCAAAACCCTGGATCCCAGATAAACAACAACACAAAATATAGCTATCAAAACCACGATTATCAGCATTATATTCGTTGTCTCAAGCTTTTTCACCGGAACTTTATCTAAAACCTTGAGCGTGGAAGCAAATGTGAAATTCTTTTCCTTGCCTTCTACAAAAACAGTGAAGTTGTAATCTCCGGGTGTCTTAGGGTCTACAAATATCCTAACAGATCTGTCATTTTCAACGCCTATGATTTTAGGATAGTCCAGCCATTCTTCAGGTATGCCGGTTACTGATATCCTTATAACTTGTGGCTGGCTGCTTAGTAAACCAAGTTTTAATTCCTTGCCTTGGCCCACTGTTGTATTTACTGTGGCATTCTCCGATGAACTAAATGTAGCCTCTGTAACTGACTGTGATTGTCCAGGCCCAACTGTGTTTGCAGTGTAAACAGTGATATTGGCTGTCTCCCTGTCAAAAGCCCCGCAGCTTGATGTGGCCTCTAATTTCAGAGTTTTGGACCCTGGTTGGTTAAATTTGAAGTAGAAGGATGTTGAGTTTTCCTTTCCTGGAATCATTGTTGGCAACCTCACATTTCCCCTCTCTAAATTATCAACAAAAAATTTGACATTAACAGACCCATTCAAAACCCCTGTATTCTTAATCGTTGCAATCGCATACCCCTCACTGCTCACACTAAGCTGTTTCGTGTAATCAAAGTTCTTTACAGAAACAAGGCAACTGCCTGATCTCTGGGAGCACCCATAGTCCACACACTGCGCGCCTTCCTGACAGTCTGAGTCAGAAAAGCATGTTAGGTTGCATGATGATTTACAATAATTGTAAAATTCCTGGCCTGTTTTAGGTGTCAATCCCAGTGTTAATGTCCTATTTGTACAATCACAACTCACAGAAAGTCCAAAATCTTGTGGGCAGGAGGTCTGCGTTTCACCACAGTTTACAGTACCATCACCACAGTGGCCACAGGAAGCGCAATATCCAGTTGGATCCTTTGTGTATACATTCCACAATCCATTTTGACACTGAATTAAAGTCCTTTTGTTTGTATCACATGATATCTGGTTGTGGTTGCCTGTTGGCAGTATACATGAGGTGTTCTCTCCTGGTGATTTAGCATAGCCTAGTTTTTCCAAACTTGTGGCTCCGCAGTCTGTTTTTGCTTCAGCCTCGACTTGGTGGACACCCAACGGGAAGTTGTAAACAGTTTGGACAGGAACAGATTTTGTTATATTGATTTTAGTATAATTTATTACTGCAGTCTGGAGGTTGACTTTTAGTGTGTAATCTACAATCTGATTTATCGTCCCTGTATTTTCAATCAAAAAGGAGACGATATTATTGTTGTTTATTGTAAGATTCCTAACAAATACACCGCAGTTAGGCTGGACAGTCAATGTTCTTGTTGTAGAGATTGTATTATTAGCAGTATCTTGACAAGAAACCTTCCAAGTATAATTTCCAACGCCCAAGAGCTTATCAAAACTTCCCCTAAAATCACTGGGTACATCTATAGTTCCTTCTACCTTATTGTTTATGGTTAAAGCGCATGCAAGTGAAGCGGCTAAATTGTCCTTAGGCACAAATTCAAAGAAAACATTTGGTTTGCCAAAGGAAGCCCCATTATCAGGGGTTCTTATTGTCAAGGTTGGGATCTCTGTATCCACAGTCAGGCTTACAGTAGAAACAGCAGTATCATTCCCATCTGTAGCAAAAACTTTCAGTGTGTTAGATCCGTCAACAAAACTCTGATAAAATGTGCTTGATCTGTTGGCTTTGTTAGAATCGGTGAACAATGTCAGATTTGGCCCATTATTGACAGTATAAGTCACATTTGCAGATATGCTAGTCTGAACATCGATAAGTATTCCTGTGGTATTATATACTGCAGCTTTAGGCGAGTGAATAGTTATAGTAGGCATAGCTGCTTGTGCTGATATACTGAAGAATATTAGGGTTAGCAATACCAAAGCAAATACGGCTACTGATTTCATAATATATAGTTAATAAGTAAATATTAAAACCTAGTGGTCTATCAAAAATCATATCCAAACAATGCATGATCTACATCTAGCCTTGTGGGTTTTGATATAATAACTGCTTCTAAAGTGCTAGGGTCGTAACCTGGGTGTTTTTGCAGTGCTTCGAGTGTCTGTCTATCGCTTGGTGTTGGATTAAAGTCTATAATCCTGTCCTTCGATCCCTCAATAAATAAATCCACATCTGCTACCCCTGTCGGAAGGCTAACTTGAACCGGGTTCTGTAAAGATCCGTAATTGACTCTGGCTAAACCAGATCTTATTGGATTGTTTGGATCGAAGGCGCTGCCAACTCTTGCCGGTGGTCTTGAAGGATCCAGCGTTTTTGGTAAAGTTGAGGTATTGAAGAAAAATCCAGCCTGCCGAAAACTATCTGATGGTGTTATCGGGTCTTCCATGTAAGATCTCATGCCAGCAGAGTCTTTAACTGTAGCAACTCCAACATAATCAGGTGATTTTGGGCCACCGTTATCACTAAAACCAGTTGCAGCTGCAGCAAGCGGGTTTGATACTTCTACCCTCAAATATAGCTGATTTCCAATTATCTTAACCCCCGACACCCTTTCACCAGGCGCTAAAGCACTGTGTATAGTTGCCATCTCTACATAACCAGACGAGTTATTCGTATTGTTTGAATAAACAGCATAAAGCGTTGGAAAATTTCCATCTAATAGACCAGGTTCATCGTCTGATATGCTTGAAAAAATACTCTGGTATAGGTTAGCTGCAGCCTTTTTATCATCGCCGCCTTTGCAGCCCCCTAAAACAGATAACCCAAATGCTGCTACAAAACCCAATGTTCTTAGAAACCTAGGAATGTATATCATACAACAGCCACTTCAATACTCTCTTTATTGTCCTCTCTTGATTCCAGAATACTGTTTTCTGGGTCTACAATAATCTCAATTTTATGAGTACCTAGGCTGCTAAGTTTTATAAACTCTATAACCACCACAAATCCGCCAGGCTGGATTTCAGCTAAGCTCTTTTCTATTGAACTATCAGAATCAGATATCCTCCATTTAATATTTTTGGCTGCTGCTTCCCCCACATTCCTTAAAGTAAATTGGATTGGTATATAAGATCCAGATCTGATAGTAGTCTTTTTTAACTTTATTTCTTCGACAACCAAATCTGGTAATTTTGGTATCTGAGGCTGTGTAACCGCCGTGTTTGTGGGTTGTTGTATATTTTCTTGATTGAAATCTTTTATGTTGAAAGTCACAACCCTGTTCCTACCGTTTTTTAATATCAATTCTTGGCTTGTTTTATCCTTGAGTCCAGTTTGTTTATTTTCCCATTCGACTGATATAGTATACTTTCCCGAATCTAGGTTTAGCCACAAAGTTTCATAATCTGACAATTTAGCTAGTTCTAAAACCTCTGTTTTTACAGCTGCGCCATCTCTTATTATATTTATCCTAACTTTGTAATCTGCAGAATAACTATTGTATATTTTTATCTTTGCTTTGCTATCATATTCCGGTTTTGTTATTGTTGGTGTATTTTGAGGCGGCTGTTGTGTGGGTTTAGAGGAGGAAACAATTGGATTGCTATTTGGTGTTTGTTGTTTATCATCTGTTTCTTGAGGGGGCTGTATTACAGGAGTTGATGGTTGAGGTGTTGGTTCTACAGGAATAACAGGCTGTGATGTAATTGTTGTACATGCTTGTCTCGCGCTATCTGTTGATATTCCATCACAGTCTACCCCAACTTTCTTAGTATAAACGCCTGCCTGCCATCCGTTTATGCACTGAGACCATGAAAATGTGAAATCGTCAGTTGAACATGTTCTTGTTGGGTTCGGTGTAGATGTTGGTTGTGTTGATATGATTGATGAGTCATTTATTATGTTTGTGGACTCTTCTGTAGCAGAGGTATCTATTCCAAGAGGAGGCAATAAAAGAACTCCCCAAACAAGGCCCCTTTTATTTATTAAATAATCCTCAATTTTCTTTACAAAACTTACATCATGATTATCTAAAATATTTTTGTTTACTTCTTCTCCCAACTTTCGAAGCTCAGAAACCAATGTGTCAAACTTATCCATTTCTTTATTAAGATTCTTACCACCAAGCTTTAGATACTCCTCTCTTATAAAACTTCTTAATTTATCCGCATAGCCAACAAGTTTATAATCCTCGGATAATGCGGCTAATCTAATGGCAAACAGCGTATCTTCTGTTTTTTCTCCATATCTAACAAACATTAAATAGTTTTTAGCTATTTGTCTAAGAGCTTGTGGATTTGGTGTGTCGGGCAAACCGAGTTTAAGTTCTTTAACCGTTCTTTCAAATGCTTCTTCTTCGGTTTTAGTTAGCTTGCCTTTATGGAAAACTTCTACTAAATATTCATGCAGTGTTCTATATACCTCTTTATCTGTTTTTGATAGAGGCCATAATTTTGACGGATCTTTACCAAGTTTTAGGGTTATTTTTTCTAGGTTCAAATTGATTACCAAATGTCCAGCTTCCTCTACAAATATCCCATCTCTTATGATTTCTTTAGTAACATATATTCCATACTCTCTAAAGTCATCAATAGACAAAAATATTTCTTTTACAACTCCGCTATTATCAAATCCAATTTCGCCAAATATAACAGCTTTCGCATCATCTGGGTCTATTATCCTATCCTTAAAGATTATTTTAAATCCATCAAGTTTGTACACTGTTTTTATTTTCTCTATTTTCTGGCTCATAGAGCCATCTGCAAATATGTTACCAAGTTTTGGCAATAGCCCATCTGAAACATCTTTATAGCTTATCTCTATCCCAAGTTTAACAACCGTTTTACCCATTTTAATTAATCCAGATACAGCCTCATCAGTCATTTTTACAGTTCCGTCAAGGTTTGCAATTCTTTTTGCAATAGCGTCTCCAAGAAGTTTTGCTCTGTCGCCCCCAGATGTAAGATCTAAAAACTCTTCGAGTAATTTAGGATTTGCTTTATATTTATCTAAAAACTTCAGAGTTGAGTCATCGGCCGATAAACCAAATAAAGTTTTAAGAGCGTTGTCACCCCATTTTATTTCAGAGTTTCTAATTATGTCCAAAGACTTTTTAAATTTATTCGGATCGTTTTTAGCAATCCTATATAATTCGTCCTTGTTCTGTGTGATAACTTTTTTAAGATTTAAATAGAATCCTCTCTTAGTTGCCGCTTCCCCAGCTTCATTAATAGCCTCTTTTCCAGATTTCAGAACAAGTTTACCCAATATGTCATCAGAATTCTTTGCGCCAACTTTTAATAGATCATCAGCCAAACCACCAAACTTTCCAATCTTGCCTATTTTACCCCAAGGCAAAATCATCACAACTTCAAAAGCGCACCCAATTTTTCCTGCTGTTCTATCACTGAAGCTAAAATCGTTTGTCGTTCCAGACTTGCACCCCCTCGGATCAAATAAAAGATATTCCCATCTGAAATCATCTTCTGTTTCGGGTTCAAGCAAAGTAAACCCAGAGCTTGACAAAAAAACATCATATGCAAATAACAAAGCATCTTCTTTTGAATCGTCTATGTAAAATATTAAACTTTTATAACCTGTATACCAAGGGCTATTGTGTAGAGACATTACTTCGGATTTATCAAGACCGGGGTAACATTTGAAAGCATTATTATTTTTTTCGTTTCCAAATATTATCACTTGTGCATCCCACCCTGAGTTTTGACTACAGTAATAAGGGACTTCGCTTGATTTTATGAATTTGGGTTCTAGAAGGCGCGGGTTTGAATATATCTCCAACCCCGAAAACAGATTAGAAATGCAATTTAATGTGTCAAGAGGGAATAATATTGATGCAATCGCTTTTGGACAAGATTCCTTTACTTGGTCTAAAATATCTAATTTATATGGAATATCCTCCATAAGTTGGCTTCTATATACATTTTGAAGCGCCTCTTTTATGCCGTTCTTTTGTTCTTCTGAAAAATGATCTGGAACAATTATGTAAAATCCCTTATTTGGCAATAGAGCGCCGGTTATTGGATTTTGAGCCTTCTCTTTCAAGAAAACCTCTGTCATGTTGAGAAACTCTGAAAGAGATACCTTATTTGGATATATTGCTTTATCTTCAAACTTTTTTCTGACAATCAAAAGATCAGAAACCTTATACTTCTCCCCCAAACTCGCTTTGAAAATATATGTTGGGTCCGTTTCATCCAACAAACCTTTTTTTGTTATCCACTCTGGTTCAAACTCTATATTTGCTATACTGTCTGAACCAACCAAACTTTTTAGGGTTGTTATATAAGTTGTTAAAAATCCTGGATTATCTTTAATGATATTTTTTCTTTCTTCTGTTGGGTAATCCCTATAAATATCGAATATAATTTCCGTTTTTTCTGGAAGTGTTGTCTCTGCAACAAGATAAACTTTATCCCCACTATTTACTGTTGTGGATTTGTGTTTCCAATAAGCATTTTTTATTTCTCCGCTAACGCAGTTGTTATTTATTCTAGTTTGATCTGACGCGCATTTGTTTCTAACATTCAAATTGCCAGAGGTTTTTGATTTTCCTCCAATCTCAACCTTTATAAAATATTCTGGATCACCTTGTAAAGGTCCTTCATGACCCCATTCTGTTACCCATTCTTCCTCTACTCTGTTTCCGCTTACTGTTTTCGATGTTGTCCTTATCAAATCATTCGATCCGCCTAAAATTTCCGGGTCATCTTCGTAAATTTTTATCGTGGCTTGCTGACCATCCAAGCCAGATGTTTCAATTACTATCTTAACTTTATCACCCTCCTTAGCTTCAGATACAGACCAGCTGACTGATTTTATTTCCTGCCTAACACAACGCCCCTGTATCTTGGTCTCATCAGAACTACACTTGTTTGAAACACTCAAATCGCCAGATGTTTTGTATAATGTCCCGTATTTTGCTTTAATATAATATTCAGGATCCCACCCGCCTGATGCTCCATCGTCCTCCCATTTTGCTGTCCAGTATTTTGTCAGTTTTCCATTGGAATCTGTCTTGCCGTATAAGGTGCCAACTTTTTTACCAGATCCATCTTCCCATATCTCTAATTCTAAATCTTTGTTTGGTAATCCGCTTGTCTCAACAGTAGATTTAACACTGTCGCCAGTATATACGCTTGATTTGTCCCAGTAAACAGAATCTATTTTTTGTTTAACACATACACCATTTATTTCTGTCTCATCTGGTGAACAAGGCTTTTTACTAACTTTAACTATATCAGATTGCTTGGTCTGGCTTCCAACCGTGATTTTTACAACAAACTCCGGATCGTTCTGCCCGATGCCATCATTTACCCACTTAGCCTTCCACAAGGCTTTGGCTGTTCCACTGCTTACTTTTGCACTTAAAGTGGTTCCTGTATCAACGGTACCCCAAGGCTCTCTCTCATATATTTTCAAATCAATCCATTGTCCATCCAAACCTTGAGCCTTTACAGTAATATCAACAGAATCGCCATCATAAACAGCGGATTTAGACCATGTTATAGAAGTTATTTCCTTTTTCTTCTCGCATTTATTGCCAACTCTCTCTTCATCTGATGCGCAAGGCTTTTGTTTTACCGATAGTAATCCCAAGAGTTTGCCAGAGTCTCTTTCATATTCCCCAACATTTGCTACAAAATAATATTCCGGATTGTTATTTAATCCAAAATCCCCATAGCCGTCTAGTTGCCATATTGTTTGCCAAGACTTTGTCGCCACACCATTTTTTACATATGTTCCGCCGGCATAGGCAACATGTTCATCGTTACTTATCAAATCCTTTTCCCAAACATCAAATTTTACCCATTTCCCATTCAAGCTGCTGTCTGTTTTTATTGTTAGTGTGACAAAATCGCCCTCGGTAGCCGAACTTAACGACCACGAAGCGCTTGTTATTTTATTATCCCAAGACCAAGCTTCAGCAGGTTGAATAGTAATAGTTACAAAAAAAAGGAAAGCTACTAAAAGGACAACTTTCTTATACATAGTATATACTTATAGTATAGTTATAAAAGTTTACTGTAATCATGAAAGCAATCCTAGACACTAATTTCCTTTTGATACCTGCCAAGTTTAAGGTAGACATATTTTTCGAGCTCAGGAAGCTGGGGGTTATAGATTATTATACTATAGATTCTGTAATCAAGGAGCTTGAGAGCCTCTCAAAAAGTAGTGGAGCTGTAAAAGGAGAAGCGATCCTAGCGCTTAAGTTAGTAAAACTAAAAGAGGTCAAGATATTGAAATCTCAAGAAATTAAAGTTGATAAAGAGTTATTAAGATTGAGCGCAGTCTATACTGTGTGCACCCAAGATAGGGAGTTGATAAAAAAAATATCATCTTCTGGAGCCAAGACAATATCACTAAGGCAGGGAAAGTATCTAAAAGAGAGTTGACTGTTCCTCAGAGCCCGATTTCTCGCAAAACTTTATAAATAAGCCCGCCATATTCTATAATTCAAGTTTTAGCTTGGTGGCCGAATATGGTTTTACAATTGGATACTAATCTGATAATAGTTTTCGCCACAGCAGTCATTGCACTTTTGTTCGCAATAGTCTCTATTTTTAGAGTTTTAAGAAAAGATAGGGGCACAACCAAAATGATAGAAATCTCAAAGGCAATACAAGAAGGTGCTTCAGCCTATCTCAACAGGCAATATAAAATAGTTTCCATCTTTGTTGTAATTCTTGCGATAATATTTGGTTTTGCATTTAACATTATAACAGCAATTTCCTTTGTTGTTGGAGCTGTTTTATCTGCAGTTGCCGGTTATGTTGGAATGCATATTTCTGTCCGTGCAAATGTGAGGACAGCCCAGGCAGCAAACAAGGGACTGAAAGAAGCGCTGTCTGTCGCTTTCACTGGGGGCTCTGTGACAGGTTTTGCTGTTGTTGGCTTAGGTCTTTTAGGAAGCGCCCTGCTCTATTTTATTTACGGTGATCCAAAACTAATTATCGGTTTCACATTCGGCGCTTCTGTAGTAAGCTTGTTTGCAAGAGTTGGTGGTGGAATATACACAAAGGGTGCAGATGTTGGTGCTGATTTAGTCGGTAAGGTTGAAGCTGGTATACCAGAAGATGACCCAAGAAATCCTGCTGTCATAGCTGATAATGTTGGAGATAATGTGGGCGACTGCGCAGGCATGGCAGCTGACTTGTTCGAATCTTATGTTGTCACTGTAATAGCAGCCATGATACTCGGTTTAGCTTTAGGGGCTGCAGGAGCCATGTACCCACTTCTAATAGGCGGAGTTGCAATAATCGCATCAATAATCGGATCGCTTTTTGTCAGAACCAACAATAAAGATAAGATATGGTCAGCCCTAAATAGAAGTATAATAGTCACAGCAATACTCTCTGCTATCGGCTTCTATTTCCTAACTAATTATCTGTTTCCAACGAGCCTCAATCTTTTCTACGCAGCGCTCGCAGGTTTGGTTACAACTGTTTTGATTGCTATCATAACAGAATATTATACAGGAAGAGGAAGGAAACCAGTGAAGGAAATAGCAGAAGCCTCAAAAACAGGAGCAGGAACCAATATTATTTCTGGTCTTGCAACAGGATTTGCTTCAACGCTGCTTCCAGTTATTGTGATTGTGGCAGCCATATTTGTTTCATTTTATTTCGGCGGCTTTTACGGAATTGCGATTGCAGCAATGGCAATGCTCTCCATGACAGGCATAATTGTATCAGTTGATTCCTATGGTCCGATAACAGACAATGCTGGCGGAATTGCTGAGATGGCAGGCATGCCTAAAAGGGTAAGGGATATAACTGACCCATTGGATTCTATTGGTAACACTACAAAAGCAGTGACCAAAGGAGTAGCCATAGGCTCAGCAGCTTTAGCAGCGCTCTCGCTGTTTGCAGCATATGCAGCCGAGACAGGATTAACAGTTATTAATATTCTAGATCCGCGTGTTGTGATTGGTTTATTTATCGGCGGTATGCTACCATTCATCTTCGCTGCTCTTACAATGAAAGCTGTCGGCAAAGCGGCATTTGGAATAGTTAGCGAGGTTAGGAGACAGTTTAAAGAAATAAAAGGAATCATGCAATGGAAGGCAAAACCAGATTATGGTAAATGTGTATCAATTGTGACAGCGGCTGCCCAGAAGCAGTTAATAGTCCCATCTTTAATAGCAATAATAACGCCTTTGGCTGTTGGTTTCGTTTTAGGTCCAGCTGCTCTTGGCGGTTTGCTTGGTGGTGCAATAGTAACAGGTCTTTTACTCGCAATCACAATGACAACAGGCGGCGCAGCCTGGGATAATGCAAAGAAGTATATAGAGGAAGGAAACCTCGGTGGTAAAGGTTCAGATGCTCACAAAGCAGCAGTTGTAGGAGATACTGTAGGCGACCCATTCAAAGACACCGCTGGTCCAGCGCTTAACCCACTGATAAAGGTTTTGAACACAGTGGCCTTGTTATTTGCGGTTATGATAGCTGCAAATGTTTTGTTGCCGGTGTAACAAATAGCACCTGCTACTTGATTTATTTCTTGAACTTTTTATAAAAAGCGTAAGCTGATTAAGCTTATATATTGTTTAAAAGTGAAAGACTAGGTGTATTATGCAAGATCTCAAGAACCTTCAGCTTCCGCTTAACTTTTAATCTAAATAATCCCCAGCGAAAAGCTAATTACCAAATTGATAACCCCTCCAATAACACCAATCAAATAAGCCCTACCAATTCTTATTGGCCTTGGAAGTGTGCTGTAGTGCTGCAGCCTGTTTATAATCTCCTCAAATTTCACCGCCGATCTGAGGCTCTTAGGCAAAAGAATATAGAAAGGCCTTAGATACTTGATCATGGCTATTTCCAGGAGCAAGATATCCAAAATTACCAGAATAATTGGGAACAAAAATATGCCTGCTGTATGTGTGAAAAGTAAGACATTGTGCAAATTTGTTGCGCCTAACAAGCCCAAAAAATACTTGGGCCAATCAGCTGCAATACCGCCTAAAAAGCCCCAAAAACTCATCCTTATCCTTCTATAAAGCAGCACGCCTACAGCAGCTGTTATGAAACCTGCAAGCAAAGTCACCTGCAAATCAAGTAAAGAGACTCCTACCATGCTAACTAGATCCCTCCTATTACCATATATATAATTATTGGGTATAATATTAATATGGGGAATGGTTATTGGCTTCTACTAGTTTTAGTTATTTTAGCTATCTTTACATCTATAGCTTTAGTGCAAGCAGCAAATGCGACAACCAACCAAACAGAATCACAATGCTTTGACTCTGATATAGATCAAACAGGTCTAAGGGAGTCTGGAAGGAACTACTTTGTAAAGGGTAATACATCGAATGTTTTATTAAGCACTTTCGGTCAGCCGCCAACATTAATAGGAACCAAAACAGACTTGTGTGAGGGGGTTGTACTAAAAGAAAATTACTGCAGTACACCAAGCACGGCTGTAACAGAATCGGTAGATTGCAGTCAAATAAATCCTAGTTTTAGATGTGTTGACGGAGCATGTGTTTACATACCCAACTTTGGTCCTATAACAACCGAACCTGTGGCAACACCAACAGCTGGTCCACCACACGGAATACCCTGCTCAGACTCTGATGGCGGCCTTAATGTATTCACTAAAGGTACAGCAGGCATACAAGGCCAAACACAATATGAAGACTTCTGTCTTGGGGAAACAACAGTTCAGGAATACTTTTGTAAACAAGGAGATATCCCTGTTCCAACATCGCTACCTCTAAATTGCCCGGATAGCACAGAGTGTAAAGATGGCGCATGTGAACAGGTGATAATAGCTCCGCCAGTCGCTGAAAAAAGAACCTGTTCCAAAGACTGCCCAGACAGCGAAGATTTAGCGAAAAAATATGTAGGGTCTGTTTGCGCCTTTGATGATCTGGAAAAGCCAGAAGTTTTAGACGGACCATTCATCAATCTAACACCAACAATCATTCCAAACCAGCAACCCAGCGTTAGGAAATCAGAATGTCTTGACAAGATAGATAATGATCAAGATAATTTCACAGATTATCCTGACGATGTTGGCTGCAAATCCAAATTTGACATAAGCGAGACGCCAGATATTGACATAACTGTTTTTTCAGAAGCAGCAACACAGTATCTGCTTGACATGTACAAAACAGGCAGGATGACAGGCCCGCAGGCAATTGGTTTTGTAGACAATCTGGTTGTCCCGGAAGAAGACAAACCCGAAATAAAAGATCTTCTGGGCAGGTTTATAGAAAAACAGGAAAGGTTAGATGACATTGAAAACAGACTGAACCAGGCACGCGCGACACTTGATTCAAATCCGCAAACAACAACAAACATTCTAAACGGGATAAAACTTGATTTACCGGCGCCTTCATTAACTGGTTTCCAGCCAATACCAACCTCAAGCGGCTTCTTAATTTCACAACCAACAAACTACCAGCTGCCTATCACAGGCTTCCAAATATCTATCAACCCATCTGAATTGGAAACAATTAAAAAGCTCGATATTGTAGAGCCAAACACAATTATAGAAAATATTGCCAAGAACCAACAGTTATTGGGAAAAGAATTCGATACGCTTTCAAGCTGTTTTGATCCTGCCTTTGAGATTGGGCAGATAAAAGAAATCATAAGGAAGCAGCCATGTCTCGCGCAAAGGTATTCAAATTATATAAGCGAGGTGCTTGGACTCGCAGAAAATCACATAAAGCTAACGCCTGAAATAACCAACATCCCAGCCGGCATATTTTCTGACATCCAGGATTTTATAGAAAAATTCAACGATCCTGATGGTGAAAAACAGCTAAAGGAAGCAGAGGAAAAGATAGCAAAAACAGGCGAGTTACTGAGAAATAAAAAAACAGATCTTGAATTAAGAAAAAGAGTTCTAAGGCAGCACCCAGAATACAAAGAAACAGAGCCTGATGTAGCAGACAGCGGCTCACTTTCAGAAATGTATAAAGAATTGAACACACTTAACGCTGAAAGCGACAGGCTGGAAAGATTGCACTTTATACTCTCATCTTCAAAGGGAAGGGACAGCGCTGAAGTAAAAGAAGTTTTTAGAAGCCAGACAGAAGTTAAAGCCAAAATAAACAAACTCACAGTTGAAAAAAATAAAAAAGAAAAGCTTGCAGAAATAGAACAGGAATTCCAGCAACGGGGGCTCGATGGCGAGTCAACGCTGGATTTGGAAAACCAAGTAAAGGAACTTGAAGAGCTTGCCGATACAAAAACACGCCAACAGAAGGCCCAGGAATTGCTGAAAAAAGCCCAGGACAGGGCATCCTACCTTAAGTCCCTCGACCAAAATAAAATAGAGGAAATGGTATCTGGAAAAATATTAAACTTTGAAAGGCTATTGCAAACACTAAAAGACGCTTCATCTGTACTTGTATCATATTCAGAAAAACTCGAGTCAATTGTAAGAGGCAGGGGTTGTGCACAATCAATAACCGACTTAGGCAAAACAAGAGAATCAATTGACAATGCAAACAAATATATTGAAGCCCTGCAAGAAAGCAACAAAAGAGCCAAAGAAACCTTTTCAACAATTTCAAACAATATACAAGAATCGATACTTCTGGCCTTGCAAGTTTACCAGCATCTAATGATCAGCTCTAACCATGCTGAAGGCGCAATTAAGAAAATTTCAGAGTCTGATTCTCACAGCCAAAACACCATAGGCCACGCAGCAAAGTGCGAGCTGCCTTGTCCACTTGGATCTCTGCCAGAATATGATCCTCAAGGAGATGGGAATTGTGTATCCTGTAAATCTTTTTATGAAAAGAAAGGGCCATACTGGGGGCCCAAAAAATTTAGAACACCAGAAGAGGTATTATCAGATGAAGAAATTGCTGTACAAAGAGCACTCGCAAAACTTGAAGAAGCTGACACGCCAGAGGAAATGGCGGCTGCAAAAAAAAGAGTATATAAAATTGATAGAGACCCAGTTTGAAAATGACCCGCTGAAGAAGGAAATAATGGATTTGGAAGCAAAAAGGATTGATGACTATATACAGAAAAGAAAAGATTTTATAGACTTCAGTAACCAACTGGCTCAAATTGTAAATCTCGTGAACAGCGGCAAGACATCAGAAGCAAAGGCTGAATTTGAAAATCTAAAAAAAACCTTTGATAAAATAAAGACATTTGTCAGGGGTGATGCAGGAAAAGAAATAACAAATATAGGCTCTGTTATTGAAGAAAACTTGCAGAGAGGCCAGCTAAAAGCGGCAATAGAAAAACTGGAAAACTCAACAACGAAGGAAGAAGTTGAATCCTCTGCAACAACTATAACAAGTCTTGTCGGAAACGCAACATTCCTTGATAACCAAACAAAGGAGAAGCTGATCAACCAAACAACAGAACTGGAAAAGGCAAAATTGACAGTGATAAAATACAAGCCGTACATGGACAAAGTTGATGATCTATTAAAACAGAACCAAACGGCAGATGCCTACAGTTTCTATTCCCCAGCACTGAGTGAAGCAGAGCGGACAAACGACACTCTAGGAATCCAATATATCCAAGCTAGGATAGATATCGCAACTGGCGGCAAAGGAATAAACAAAGCTGATATAATAATCCAATTTTCAAGAGAAGGAAGAACAGAGGAAATGGAAAAGTTTTTGAATTTGACAGAAAATTTGGATGAGAAAATTTCAACTTTGACAGAGGCAGCCCAGAAAACAGCTGAAACCAGCAATGTTCAATCAAATTCCATATTAAATCTACTCGAAAAGACACTACAAAACTCAATAAGGAAAAAAGACAGGTTCATGTTGGCTTTTGTGAAATATCAGAGAGGAATATTTTCATCAGAAAGCAGCGATTACCAAGGAATTGTGGAGTGGAGAAAACTATGGACAGAGGCCTCAGCAATTATTGGTGAAATCGATTTTCAATACTTAACACAACAAGAGCAAGCCCTTTTAACACATGTAAAAAAATCAAT
>JACQNV010000003.1 GCA_016202865.1 Candidatus Aenigmatarchaeota archaeon | reverse complement strand
CCAAACAATTGTCTGCTAGAAGTCAACGGAGCCAATGTCTCAATGACCCGAACAGGCTCATACTGCGAAATAAACAGAACATCCCAGTCCGACAACACCTACACATACAAAGTCTGGGTCAATGATACTGCAGGAAACATTGCTTCAAGCACAACAAGGATAGTGACAATAGATACAGTTGTTCCAACATGGTCTGCGAATACAACAAATTTGACAGCTTCAACAAGAGTTGGTGAATCTGTCTACTTCAACATAACACTAAGCGATCTAAGGCCAGCTTACTATACATTCAGTTGGTACAATGGAACAAATTGGGTAAATGACACGCCAGCGTCCTACACAAACAACCAAGAAATACAAGTGATAAAAACAATCAACATAGACATTGCAACAATTAACTGGACATGGTACATAAATGACACAGCTGGAAACCAGAATCAGACAACTACATGGTCTGTTCTTCTCGCAACAGACGATACAACACCGCCAACAATAACAATACAATCACCAACAAACGGTGGAAATTACACATCTACATCAATTAATCTAAATGTTTCAGCTAACGAGGCAATCAGTGCATGGTGGTATTCTTTGAATGGTGGAAGCAATACAACCTTCGTCCCAAATACAACAGTGACACCTTCTGCTGGTCAAAATAATATCACTGTTTATGCAAACGATTCATATAACAATGTCGGTTCGTCTAGCATAACATTTAATAATTATATTTGTGGTTCAACCCTGACAACAAATGTGACACTGACACAGAATTTGAATTCGACAGGAACATGCTACACAATCGGGGCCCATAACATAGTGGTTGATGGGAATGGGTATACAATAACTGGAAACAAAGCCGGATACGGCTTAAACAACACAGGTGGGTATGACAATATAACAATCAAAAACTTCGCTGGGCTAAATAATTTCACAAATGCAATTTATGTATCCGGTTCCACCGGCTCGATAATAACTAATAATACAATAATCGCAGCTAATGTATCGGTTGGATATGGTATCTATCTCCTAACAGGTTCCAACAACAATAATGTCAGCTCCAACACAATTAACACATCTGGAAGTTCAGGATATGGTATCTACATACCGGATTCAAATAACAGCGCCATAGAATCAAACACAATTAAAACTATAGGAAGTTCTGCTTATGGTATTTTATTCTGGCAATTTTCAAGCAATAATACAATACTTTCGAACACAATCACGACTTCAGGCGGTTCTGCACCTGGAATATTTGTCAGGCAGCAGTCAAAAAACAACAACCTAATCTCGAACACAATAACAACAAGCGGTAGCGATTCACATGGTGTTTGGATCAGGATATCATCAGACAATACCAATTTAACATCCAATACAATAACAACAACTGGCGCAACTGGTATAGGTGTTTATTTTGACGGACCAAACAACGGTACATTATCCTCCAATACAATAACAACAAGCGGCAGTACTGCAGACGGCGTAAGCATTAATAATAATAACATGTTGACATCAAACACTATTACAGTTTCTGGTGACAGCAGCGATGGAATCTATATTGGTGGATCCACAAACACACTTTCGTCCAATACAGTAGCGGCCTCCGGAAGCACAGCATATGGAATTTATCTTGCTTCTGGCGATACAAACACATTAACAAATGACAATATCACATCAACAAACGCAAACGACATAAGGATCAATAGTGGTGAGATGACTTCAACCAATTTAACCTTCAATAAAAGTGACATAGGTTTTGATACAAATGCAGCAGGAAATATAACTGTTAAATGGTATTTAGACTTGACGGCCCAAAACGCTTCAGGGACCAATATACAAAACGCCAATGTTTCAATATATAACGCCGCAAACAGTTTGTTGTTTAATGGGTTGACAGGTTCTGACGGTAAGATACCTCTGCAGACATTGGTGGAAGTTTTCCAAAGCAGCTCTTCAACAACATATCACACACCGCACACAATTAATGGGACACTGCTGAAGTATTTAGACAATTCAACAACAGTGAATTTTACAATAACAAACTCAACTGCGATAACCTTTGTGCTTCCAGACGATAGGGCAGCCCCAGCAAACATAACCTATGTTTCCCCAACGCAGAACAATAATACAGTAACTCAGGCTAATTACTATACGGTTAATGTGACTTTTATCGAGGTCCAACCAGAAGCATGTCTGTTGGAGGTGGGAGGAGCAAACATCTCAATGACGCGAACAGGCTTTGTATGCTTCATCAACCGGACAGGTCAGTCAGAAGGAACATACACCTATAAAGTTCATGTAAATGACTCTGCAGGAAATAGGGGAACTAGCTCTACAAGAACAATAACTCTGGACACTACGGTACCTTCAGTCACATTACCACAAATTAATATCACTGGAAGCATACCTATAACAACTCAGATTAGAATAAATGTAACAGCTACAGATAGTTCTGCAATCTCAGCTGTTTTAGTCGGCAATTCAACCAACCTGATAATGTCATCAATTGGTCTTAACAGATATCAAGTAAGCACAACACCATCATCGCTTGGCTGTTCTTCTGATCAGGCAACATGTTTACTAAGGTTTTATGTCAACGATACAGCAGGAAACCTAAATTCCACAACAACCTTAACCCTCAATATATTTGGTTGCGGCCAGACTTTAACATCATCTTCAACTCTGACAAACAGTCTAACAAGCACCGGTTCCTGTTTCACCATTGGAGCAAATAATTTAGTGATAAACGGTGCAGGTAAATCAATAACAGGTGGCGGTTCTGGAGTCGCTTTAAATGTGAGCGGTTTCACCAATGTAACAGTTACCAACCTAACAATAAGCAATTTCGGGACAGATGTGCTTGTCACAACAGGATCTGCAACTTTGTTGAATACAACATTTAGCAGGCAAAAAACAACAGTCTCTGGTTCAGGAAACCTGACAACAAAGTGGTATGTTAATAATGTCGTGAGAGAGTGGGGCTTTGATTACTTTGAAGGTTATTCAGGTGGATCCGGATATTGTGGTGATTCAAAATGTGGATCAGGTGAAGATTACTATACATGCCCACAAGACTGTTCTATTAATGGTTCTTCTAGCGGGGGCACAACAGAAACATGCGGAAATGGATTCTGCGGATCTAACGAGACATCAAGTAACTGTGCTGCGGATTGTGGCGGCTCTGCTCCAATAGCCCCAGGAATTTCTTTGGCAAATCTTACCTTGTATAATAGTTTTGGTAGTGTGATTTATTCAGGCCTTACAAATTCAAACGGCCAGATACCAAAATTAGAGTTGACAGAATTCATACAAACTTCAGCAGGAAGAACATTATACACACTTCATTCAATCAATGTCTCCAAAGAAGGCTATGCCAAATTCTCAAGATTGCTAAACTTGACAGCCACAGGTTCTACATCTCTAAGCCATGTTTTGAACAATCCATTTGCAAACTGCGATTCCTATGCTGGAAACCAAACAAAATGTGAAGCTGCAAAGTGTGAGTGGAAGAGTGATATAAGTAAGTGTGCACCCGCATCAACATATTTAGATTGCGACCAGTTCTGTGGAAAATGTATAACACAACCAACATGTACAGCAAGCACAAGAAGCTGCCAATGGACCTCTTCTGGTTCAGGTGGGTATTGTAACGAAAACTTCAATACATTCACATATGGTACAGGCGGGACAACAAATTCGTCTGGTTACTTTAACTTTGTCCCTGTAGACTGTTTTAAAGAGCCAAATAAATGCGATTCAAGATATGATGTGGATAAAGGCTACTATAAATTTGAGACACTATGTTCAGATGGTGTAGATAATGATGAAGATGGATCGGCAGATTGTTCTGATACAGATTGTACTATATGGCCTCAATGTAGCAGTTCTTACAATGCCAGTTCAGATACAACTCCACCCAAAATAACCAACTCAAAAACAGATTTAGACAACAGTTCAGTTAGTATTTCAACCACAACAACAGAGCCCACAACATATAGTGTAAAATATTACGGGACAAATAGCACATGTACATCATCGCCTGCAATAATTGGGGAAAGAAATCTAGCCAATTGTAGCCTTGATGATTATTCTGTATGGCATCATGTAAATTTAGATAGCAGTGCAGGTGTAAACTTGGCACAAAACTCTACTTACTACTACAAGATAAATGGAACAGATAAAGCTGGAATTAGTTATGAAACTGGGTGTCTAAACTTCACAACAAAGTCATCTGTTCAGGCCTTTAATTTCAGAGCCTTTGTTCCTGGAGAATTTGTAAAAATAAAATCATCGAGTTCTGACAGCTTTACAAACTATGATTTCTCAAGCAGCGCAAGCGAGTTCACTAACTATAAAGGAGCTGAAATGAAATTTGAGGGGGCTGGAATAACATTTAGAAACATTGATATATCATCTTCGAAATCTCTGAACTTCACTAATGCCTTTGTCAGCGGCAATAGAAGCTTGTTTGGAAGCAAATTCCAGGGGATAAATTCATCAAACTGGCTGGAAACTTCACAATCACTGGGCCTTGCGCCATCAGATAACATATCCCTAACAATAGAATCAGCAGGCAACAGAATATTTAAATGTGATGATAACGGTGGCAACTGCACACAATTAACAGAGTGTTATTCTGTTATTTCCAGCAATGCAACGCACACAACAATAGAACTGGCTGCAGCAGCAGGTTTCTCAGCATATACAGTAGCAGACAATGCGCAACTATTGATATGGGACCAAACAGACTCCAACAATAGTTTATATGATGCTAGCGGGGCAACAAAAACAACAGCAGATAGTGTAACATTCTATGCAAACTATTCCAACTTGACATCCGGCGGACCGATAAATATAACGGGTTCATATTGCGAATTCAATACAACCAGTGTCAACCCAGTAAACATGACTTATAGTTCATCAAGAGGATTATACTCATATTCAGCGCAAATATCTTCAGCTGCAACTCACCAATGGTCTGTAAGATGCTTTGGTAACAGCACATTTGACAATACCAATGCAACAAATAACATCACGATAGGATCACCTGCATCTGCATCGCCTAGCAGCAGTGGCGGAAATTACAACCCACCGACTCCAAAACCAAATGTCACCGTAAAACCAACGACACAAGAGCCCGAGGAGCCAATTAATTTCACTCTGGATAAAGACCTAATTAAAGTTTCGCTGAGACAGGGCCAATCGCAGAGTGTATCATTTATCATAAATAACAGGGGCAAGGCTGTGCAGGCAGATATTTCAGTTGTTGGTGATTCAAACCTTGTATTTTTGGACACTTCCAGAATATCTTTAAATTCAGGTGAAGGTTATGAGATCAAGGGCAAAATAGTAACAACAGACAGTCAAGTCCCAGGTGTTTATACATCAAAAATAAAGGTATTAGCTGGCGGCACTGAAAAGGTAATCAATCTAATAGTGGAAGTTAGCTCAAAGAAAGCATTGTTTGATGTCAGATTGGACATATCGCCAGACCAAAGATCAATAGGAATAGGTTCATCTGAAATATCACCACAAATAACAATGATCAACATAGGAGATCTTGAAAAAGTGGATGTTGTTTTGAGATATGCAATCAAAGACAGCCAAAACAAAGTAGTGTCGGAGACAATAGAAACAAAGGGCATAGAGAAGCAATTATCATTTACAAGGGACATACAACTTCCAACAGATTTAATCCCTGATAGCTATGTTGCTTATGTTGAAGTTACATATAATGGTGCAGTAGCTGTCGCAAGCCAGTTGTTTAGAATAGAAAGCGGAGCAAAGACGCGAACAGGAGGCCAAAACTTATATGCGCCTTTATTGGCTGTGATAATAGTAATCATAGTAGGATTCTTCATGTCAGTTAAAATTAAAAGCAGAAGAAATGGGAGGCCTAAAAAGTGGGGTTAATATGATGAAAAAGTTGCTGGTATCTATAGCTATTTTGGTGGTTTTTGTAAATGTGGTTTCATTTGGAGCCCTTTCACAAAAACAGGGCGGCGATTTTGAACTGACTCAAAGACTGTTGATCGTAAATTTGAAACAAGGCGAAACGATACAGAAAAATATAGGACTGATCAATAACCTTAATACCCAATTATCATTTAACTTAAGTGTTCTAGGGTCAGATGGTGTTGTTTCCATTAATCAAAAAGAAGTAATGTTAGAACCAGAAGAGCATGCGCAAATAGAAACAATATTTTTGTCCGGTAAAACGGGGGTTAACACAGGAAAATTTTTGATAAAATCGCCTGGAGACACAAAGGAACTGCCATTTGTTTCAGAAGTCTGGTCTGGGGAAACAGGCTACATTCCAAAAGTCGAAATACCGGCAGAATTCCGGGAAGTTAAAAGCGATTCAGAGCTCACATTCAGGTTGTCTGTCATATCAAACACACAAACAGAAGGCAGTGTAGTTGTCACTTACCAAATTTTGGATTTCAATAACAAGGTTTTGTCAGAAAAAACAGAGGACTTTTTGGTTAAGGATAGCATATCTGTTTTGAGAAAAGTTTCAACACAGTCAATTGCTCCAGGCGATCATGTTCTTGGAGTTATAGTAAAGAGTGGCGATTCAGTGGCTACTAACACGAAGATTTTCACAGTCCAGAGTTCTGATTTAGATGTAATCACATTATTGTCAAGCAATCTATTGTACATCCTTGTTACAGTTGTCATAGTCGTCATTGTCCTCATGTACCTGAATTATGGCAAGCTAGTCCTTGAGGAAAAAAGAAGCAGAAGAGGGATTAGGAGTGTAATCAAGCATGTCACCAAGATCCAGAAAATAACCAGAGTCCAGAGGATAACTAAGGTAATAAAACCAAGGGAGTCTACAGAGCTGTTGGAGTTGTCTAAAAGAAGGCTTGAAAAGCAGCTAGCAAGTCTCGAGGCCGGATATAAAGCAGGCTATATAAAGAAAGAGGCGTATTTAAAGGGCAAAGAGCGGCTGGAAAAACTCATAAGATCGATAGACAAAAGGTTTAAAAGGGGCTAAAAACATAATATAGTATAGATAGTTTGCGTGTGTGAGATAATGGTGGCCAAAAAAGCTAAAAGACATAAGGCGAACATAGAAAGCCTTCTAGAGAAGAAATCTATTTTTAAAGAAGCTCTTGGTGACATAAAGCGTGAATTGGACCACCTTCAGGGCGAAAAAAAGACCTTTGAAGCTCAATTAATTTCTACAAAAACCAATCTTTCCAAGACACAGTCAGATGAGATGTCCTTAAGAGACAGGTTAACATCACTTGCTAACAAAGAGGCGCAGTTGTCTGTTAAAAGGGAGAAACTGGAAGAAAAGCTTTCCCAATTGAAAGAAAAAATAGAAAAAGTCAAGAAAATTGAGGACGAGCTTGAGGAAGTCTAGCTTTTTCTTTTGTAAAAGGCATTTCTTTGATTAGACCAAAGACCTGCACTAGAAAGATTGCTACAGTACGAAAAGAAAACATATTCTAATACAAATGTCTAATTCTATACCATGAAAATCTTCATTAAAAGCTGTCTTTCTGGGGTCAAACAGGCGCGAGGTTTGGTTGTCATAATAGATGTCATAAGCGCCAGCAGTACAATTGTTAATTTGTTTGAAGCTGGTGTAAAAGCTATAATTCCTGTAAGTTCATTGAAAAAGGCTCGAGAGATGAGGGAGAAAAATAGAGATTATCTCCTATGCTCTGAATCAAGATATAGATTAAGCGGGATAGATCTTGTAAATTCGCCAATAATTTCTACAGATGTTGGTGGCAAAACAATTTTGATGAAAACAGATGCTGGAACAAGAGGCATCTTGGAAGCAAAAAAAGCCGCGCAGGTAATTGTTGGTTGTTTTTTGAATTGTCAAGCTATTGTAAATTATATCAAAACCGTAAAACCAGTACAACTCACACTTGTTCCAATGGGTAGCGGCGGTAAAAAGCCGGCAATAGAAGATGAGCTTTGCGCCCTTTATATTAAAGGTTTATTGGAAGGCAAAAAAGTAAATTTTGAAGATGTGAAGAAAAAAATAATCACAGGAAGCGCGAAAAACATACTGAGATATCTAACTAACCGTAAAAAGTTGATAGCTTCTCTAAGCCTAAACACATCAAAAACAGCGCCTGTTCTGGTGGGGGGCAGTCTCCAAAGCTTTAAAAGTAAAGCCTCATAATAATATAAATCCTTTTATTAGTGGTTTATTGGGGGATTGTGGAAATCGTGGGTTGTATGTGCTTACGGTTTTTGTATATGAGGGAGAGGGTGAGAACCGCAAGTTTTCACTTATATAGCTATACAGTAAATATAAGAAACACCAATTATGAAAGTTCCAGTATACGGTCTAGACGGTAAGAAATCTGGGGAATTTGAATTAGCCAAATCATTCTCAAATAAAGTCAGAAAAGACCTTGTTTTGAGAGCCTTTTTAGCAGAGCAGTCTTTCAACAGGCAGCCTTATGGATCTGACCCTCTAGCAGGTAAAAGAACATCAGCTCATTATCACGGTGAAAGGGGTAGAAGATGGGCGATGATGAACAGGGAGATGGCGAGATCAAAAAGAATTCACAATCAGGGATATTTGAATTATACTGCGAGATTTGTTCCTCAGGCTACAAAGGGAAGGAAGGCGCATCCACCAAAAGTAGAGAAAATTTGGGCTTTGAAAATAAATAAAAAAGAGGGTATAAAGGCCTTATTAACCGCTTTATCAGCAACTGCAGACAAGACATTGGTTTTAGATAGAGGGCATTTTGTAAATGGTTCTCAGCTTCCGTTTGTTTTTGAAGACAAGTTGGAGAGCCTTACAAACACAAAAAAATTAGTTGACCTTTTGATTTCAGTTGGCTTAGAAAAGGAACTGGAAAGAGCCAAGATAAAAAAAGTCAGAGCTGGAAAAGGTAAGGTAAGGGGAAGAAGGTACAAAAGAAAAAAAAGCCTGCTTATAGTGGTTAAAGATGACAAAGGCATAGGCAAATCAGCAAGAAATATAGCAGGTGTTGATGTTTCTTCGGCAAAAAATCTCACGGTTTCTTTGCTTGCTCCTGGTGGAATGCCTGGCAGATTAACATTGTTCACAAAATCAGCACTGGAGGAATTGGTGAAACTTAACTGATTATGGCAAAACAAAAACCAGTCACAGAGAAAAAACAGAAAGGCCCAAAAGCTCCGCTAGATGTCTTATTATATCCACATTTAGCAGAAAAGTCAATGGGTATGGTTGACATGCAAAATAAAATTGTTTTTGTTGTCGATCCAAGGACAGATAAAAAGCAGATAAAAACTGCTGTTGAGAGCCTATTTTCAGTAAAAGTATCCTCTGTTTCAACTGAGATAACCCCAAGCGGGCAGAAAAGGGCTTACATAAAACTTCATCAAAATTATTCAGCAGCAGACATAGCTTCAAGGTTGGGAGTAATGTAATTATGAAAGAAGTGGAAGTAGATTTTTGTAAAGTTCTTATAGAATCCAGGACTGCAAGGTATAGTGATTTTCAAAGAGGTTGGGCTAATAGGCTTTCAGGAGCCGCTTACGGAATCGCTAATGGTGTAAAAAAGTATGTTGCCGGTCGACTTGTAAACAGAGATCGAGCATTGGATAATAATGCTGTGCTATCCTATGCAAGGGAATTTTTAGTAAAATCGTTGGTGGACAGAGGTGTTATTGAAAGGCGCGCGCAACAAAAAATCGTTAGAGCTTTTCCAACAAGCAGTATAGATGTTCAAGTGGCCATATATTTTGAGGGTATAGAAAAAGATACAAGAAGAGTGGCCTTGGAGTCTTCAGATGGTCTTAGACACATGCCAACAGAAGACTTTATATCTGGAGTTGGAGAATATATCTTAGATGATATAAGAGAAAGAGATGACGGTTTAGCTGCTTGAAAGGGTATTTATGGGAAAAGTAATAAGAGCTCAGAGGCTGGGAAAGGGTTCAAACTCGTATAGGGTAATTCCAACAGGAGCAAAGTATAAACCCCTATATAAAACCGAGACAGGGACAGTTGTAGATCTGGTTCATGATGTTGGCAGGGATGCGCCTATTGCTAAGATATCCTATCCATCTGGTATAGATTATTTAGTAGCTCCCATAGGCGTTAAAGTGGGGGACACAACAGATAAATTTGTCTCAACACTTGGTCAAATACCTGAAAGTATCCCAATATGTGGCATTGAGACTTATCCAAACTCAGGACCTAAATTATGCACAGCTCCTGGAAACTCAGCAATTATATTATCCAAAACAGAAAAATCCTGCATGATTCAATTACCCTCAAGAAAAACAAAAGAGCTGAACCTGAACTGCAGAGCCACAATGGGGGTGCCAGCAGGTGATGGAAGGGCAGAGAGGCCATGGACAAAAGCAGGCAAAAAGTGGATAGCTTTCCATGCAAGAGGCAAAAGATATCCAACAACATCAGGAAAAGCAATGAATGCAGTGTGCCATCCATTCGGATCCGGTTATGGTGGCGGTGTTGGTAGACCAAAAACAATATCCAGAAATGCGCCTCCTGGAAGAAAGATAGGATCAATAGCAGCTAGAAGGACAGGTAAAAGAAAGAAAACATAAATAATGATGAATTTGATGATATATGGCAGATTTTAAATTCAAAGGAAAGGGACTGGAAGATGTTGCAAAGATGAGCTTAGAAGATTTTATAAAACTCATTCCATCAAGAGAGAGGAGAGCAATGAGAAGGGGTTTCACAGAGGACGAGAGGAAGCTTCTACTCAAAATAAGGAAAAAGCCATCCGCTTTTCACAAAACCCACTGTAGAGAAATGGTTATAATTCCAGAACTTTTAGATAAAAAAATCGGAATTCACAATGGAAAAGAATTCGTTGCTGTTGACATAAAGCCGGAAATGTTGGGTCACAGATTAGGCGAGTTTGCTTTGACGAGAAAAAAGATCCAGCACTCAGCGCCTGGTTTCGGTGCCACAAAATCATCCAAGTTTATACCATTGAAGTAGGTAGAATATGAGAAGTCAAAACAATGTCTTTTTAGATATGGACGATGGAAGAATTAAGGTTACTAGTGTGAGAGGTCACTTTTTTACCACTGATATTTATCATGCCGCAATAGAACTATCGGCTGTGGTGGATAATTATGGAAGAATATATCCTCACAGGGGTCCAGGTGTTTCAGAGGAGTTGTATAAAAACATATTAAAAGAGGCCGCAGGAATAGTTAGATCGCAAAGATCGGATGCAAAAAGAGCAGGATGATTATGGGATTAAAATACGCATATCAGCCAAAAACAGAGAAATTTGCAAAAGCATACGGCAGAGCCTTAAGAATATCGACAAAAGGTTCTGTTATAGTTTGCAAAGTTTTGAGTGGTATGAATTTACAGAAAGGCAAAAGGTTGCTTAATAACCTACTTATAGAAAAAGAAAGCTTGGATGGGAAGTTTTATTCAAATGCATCATCTGAAATATTAGACTTGCTAAAATCAGCTGAATCTAACGCTGAGTTTAAGGGTTTGGATACAGAAAAATTGATAATAAAAGCATCTGCACACATGGGCTTCGCTTTCTGGAGACCAAGAAGATTTAAAATGAGAAGGCAGAAAAGAAAGGTCACAAATGTGCAGATTGTTTTGGAACAAAGATAATATGGGAATTTACCATCCTTGTAAAGTGTTAAAGGTTTTGAAGTCAAGCAAAGATGTGATTGCTTCGGACACAACTACACAGGTTATTGTTGAAGCTTGGGACGAACTTCAGTGGACAATATCTCTCGATCAGAAATTGAATAATGAGACATTAAATGAAGGCGATGTTGTTTTGGGCGATTGGTCAGTTAACAACGATACAAAGGCTCCAAACATGAATATAATCAAAGTTTTCAGGGGCAAAAAAGGCGATGAAGTCTGGAAAACTTATAAAGAATACTTGAAAAAACAGAAGAACAAGGCACAGCAAACACAACAAAACCAGCAACAGCAGGCTGCAAATTACATGGGTTGATATTTGAATTATATGACTTGTCGATATGCAATAATATTGGATCCTAGGGAAATTGGAAGCCCTGAAGCAGATATGAGTTTAAAGGGGAAGGCTTGTTGCCTTGACCTTTCAAGCGGTCGCCCAGAGTTTCTCTATTTTGATCAAAGAAAAAGATGGTCACAGGAAGGAGATCCTGCATGGGTGAGAGCAAACAGTGATTATCCAGAGGTCAGGACGCCTTCAGATGCAATTGAAGATGTTAGGTATGAACTTGGTTTATGTGCATGGAATCCATTAAAAGGAACAGGTGCTGTTAGATTTATAGATGTTTCAGTAATTACAGATGATTTGGACCAGGTAGAACATGATTTAAATATAGGATTAGATAGAGAATGTATAGTATCTGATATCAGTGTACTATGGTCTTACCAAGAAAGGGTTAAAAACCCAACACCAGAAAAAACTGAGCCAGCAGCTTAAATATGCTAAAACAATATTTTGTCAAACTTGGAGTGAAGGAAGTTGAGTTAGAGGAATTTATAAAAACCAAATTCCCGGCAGGCGATTACTCTAAAATAGCTTTGAACAGGACACCTCTAGGATTAAAGATAATTATTTTCACAAACAAGCCCGGAAGAATAATAGGCCGCGGCGGAAGAAATATAGAAGTCATAACAAGATCATTAAAAGAAAGGTTTGGGATGGACAATCCGCAAATAGACATAAAATCAATTGACAAACCTGATTTGGATTCAAGAATTGTAGCAAAGCAGATAGCTTCAGCCCTTGAAATGGGTTATAATTACAAAAAGATTGGAAATATTTTCCTGAAAAGAATAATGGATGCTGGTGCTGTAGGTGCACAGATCGTTGTTTCTGGAAAACTTGGCGGTGCCATGTCTAGGATGGTCAAATTCACTCAAGGATACATACAAAGGGCTGGACAACCATCAATTGACGCTGTTGACACGGGTTTTCATGAAGCTAGACCCAAACTGGGCAAAATAGGAATTACAGTAAGAATTCTCAAAGAGTTCAGAGACATAACAGGTGAGGTCAAGGACCTTTCAACTTTGAAGAAATTTGAAGAAGTCAAGGTACCTGAAACTAAAGAAGACAAGGAAGTGAAAGAGGTTTTAAGCGAAGTTATAGAGGAAAAGAAAGAAGAAAAACCGAAACCTGTCAAGGTTCCTAGAAATAAAAAGGAGCCAAAGCAGGAACAGGCAAAAACAGATGGACAATAATTACATATTTAAGTCGTACTGTCACTGATCATATATGGCAATATTAAGGATTAAGGAAATAAGAAAATCCGAAGAAAAGGACTTGAACAAAAAAATGGAAGAGCTGAAGTTGGAGCTTTCCAAAGAAAGGGCAAACATCAACATAGGTGCACCTGTCACTTCTCCTGGTAGGGTAAGGGAGATAAGGAAAACAATAGCCAGAATTCTTACTGTTAAAAACCAGAGGAATCAACAGCCTAAAACTGTTTCTGAAAAAGTAAAAGCAACAGCTGATAAAACAAAACAACCTAAACTGAAGGCTAATGTGGAAAGTTTAAAGGGTGGAGGTCGAAAGTGATTTGATCACTTTTCATTCAAATTTAATGAGCGAGATCTGCGATAAGTGTGGATTACCAAAAGACATCTGTGTCTGCGAAACCATAGCTAGAGAAGAGCAGAAAGTTAGGGTGTTTACAACTTCTAGGCGATACGGAAAGATGATAACTGTTGTTGCTGGTTTGGGAAAAGATGTTAATAGCAAGGAAATTCTCAGGGAATTAAAAACAAGGCTTGCCTGCGGCGGAACCCTCAAAGACGGAGAAATCGAGCTTCAAGGGAAGCACAAAGAGAGGACTGTTGAAATTCTTTTAAAGTCTGGATTCAGGCGCGAACAGATTGAGGTTAGCTAATTTAATTTTCTAAATCTTCTATATAATCCAAAACCAATTAAAGCAGCACCTATAATTACTAGGATGGTTGTCACTGTATCAATCTGAACCATTTCTTGCACTTTAGCTGGTTGTAAAGTAGAAATATCCGCAGCAGATTTTGTAGCTGTTTCAACCGCGCGCGAAGCCATATCAACTGTCTTTGGCAAAAACTGGTACAAAAGTCCGGCAACAAAAATAATACCTCCAGCCAAACTCAAGACAAGGTTTATAGGGAATTTTGGAGCAAGTAAATTAGATCCTTTCTCAGTAAGCTCGTAGTAAATCCATTTGTGGCCTGTATTTTTCCTTATTACAAGCTTGCTAACTTCAAGATGTTTTAGATGTTCGTTTATAGTGGATGGTGCTAGACTAAACTGCTTAGCCAATTCAGCAGGCATCTTCCTCCTTTTAGACAAACTCTTCAAAATCGCAATTCTTGTATCAGCTGACAGCGCCTTTATGTCTTCTTTATTGAGGTCCATATTTTGTTTTGGTAAGCGGCTTATAAAACACTATGTTTTTATTAGGTCTTTATTAAGGTTTGTAATCTTATATATCATTTTCTATACTGATATCAGGATATCAAAACTTTATATAGTTCTGATATTATAATATCAATATGGATTGGGAGACCATTGCCAGCCAGAATCCCTGGTGGGAAGATGAGAAGGAGATAGAAAGAGATGAAAAGGTTAAAGAATCATTGAAAAGAAAGCACAGATACATTCCGCCTTTCCTCAAAGGTAATTATCTTATTCTTGGACCAAGGCAGACAGGGAAAACAACTTATCTGAAGCTCTGTATAAGGGAGCTTATAGAGAAAGGAGTCCCTGCAAAAAATTGTCTATATTTTGTCTGTAATCTTGTAATGAATTTGCAGGATATTATAGACATAACGAAATTATTTAAACAAGCTGGCGGTAAGTATGTATTTTTTGATGAAATAGGCTTTGTTCCGGGATGGGAAAGAGCTGTAAAGCAGATATTGGAGATTAAGGACTTGTCAGAAGGGATGAACTTTTATTTTACAGGATCGACAACACTTGAACTTCAAAAAGAGAGATTTCCAGGAAGGCCTATAAAAATAAGGGAATTTTTACCTCTAAATTTCAAAGAGTTCTGCATATTGTTTGGAAGCGATGAATTTAAGTCAAATATTTTAGATAGTGTTTCCTTAAAAAATATTCCAGAAATTGCACCCAAAATGATGCGTCATTTCAAAGAAGCAGAGCATTTATTTAATTTCTATATTCATTGTGGTGGGTTTCTACGTTCAGCATACGAATTGGTGGAAGAAGGCAGAATACAGGATGAGACCTTCAACATTTATTGGGATTGGATAGCTGGGGATATTGCACGCCTTGACTTAAGCGAGCGGACATTAGGGGCAGTCCTTAAAGGCGTTATAAAAAGATATTCAACACCTTTTTCATTAAGCTCTATTGCGAAAGAGGTAGAAATACCTTCACATATAACTGTCAGAGATTATCTTGAAACACTTGAAAGCCTTTATGTTCTTAGAAGCTATTGGAAAGGATATGAAAAACAGCCCACATTTAGAAAGGAGAGAAAAGTTTATTTTATAGATCCATTTATTTATCACTTATCATCATTCAAAACTACTGGCGCAAAAGAAGAAACTCCCGGAGAAACAGGGAAAATAGTTGAGGGTATTGTTGGAGAAGCTATCAAAAACGATGGTTATTTTGAGTGGAAAGTTCCAGAAACTTTGCCTGCCGCAAAAGATTATTCTATCCGCATTTTAGATAAAGACGCTCCCAAAAACGGAGTTTCCGACGATAGCGATGGTGTATTTGCTATTTTGCCTTCCTCGTCTTTGACTGCAAT
>JACQNV010000013.1 GCA_016202865.1 Candidatus Aenigmatarchaeota archaeon | reverse complement strand
GTTTTTAATTGTTGTTTCTGTGGCCAATAAACCGACTTTTTTGTATCCTGCTGATTTTACTTTTTTTACTGTTTCTTCTATTATGTTTAATATAGGTATTGAAACGCTTCTAGAAAACATATCATAGAATAGGTTAACAGTATTGCATGGGATGGCTATAAAATCCATACCAGCGCTTTCCAATTTCTTCGAGTTTTCTTTTATCATCTCTATTATCGCGTTTGGATTTTGTAGGTTTTCAACAACATCCGGTATCGGGAGATTTGATATCATCATTTCGGGATAATCAGAATCGTATTTTGCATTGAATTTATTTTGAAAAACTCTTACAATTTCTTGATAGAAAATTATAGTAGATTCTGGTCCCATTCCACCAATTACTCCTATTTTTTTGTACTTTTTCATATAGATACCCTCAATTCATCTCTAAGTCGTTTTACACAGTCTTCTAGGAATTCGCCTTGTTGTTTAAATGGACTCGCATAGCGCTCAACAAAGGTTCTATATTCAGTATCATATTTCAAGAGAGTATCAACAAAATTATCGGGAGAACATGTCCATATAACGTTTCTGTCGCTTAGGTATCCAGGTTTTCTCGGTCCTGATACACAACGCCTCGCTTGATAAGTTGCCCCCCGCATTGCTTCAAGAACTGCATCATCAAACCACAATTCTGTTTCTGGACCAAATTTACACTCAACACCAAAAACATCTTTCAAGTATATTACCTCGGCAATTTCTAGAGGCAAATATAATCTGCTGGCTGAATTTGAGTTTTTTGGAAATATCAAACTAAGAAGTTGCGGATTGTCAACTTCAAGCTTTCTTACAGTACATAATGCTGCGTCTAAGGCCCTTTGATATCTTTCATCTACTCTAAAAACATCTCTAGAATCAATGTAGTCTGCTCCGATTTCTGATATTTGAATTAGCTTTTCAAGATACAATCTTCGGATGTCACAGTTTTCCATTATGTCTTTTCTTTTTGATTTATCTTGCTCAGCCGCTAAAACTTCAAGAATTTGCCCCGCTTTTGGATATTGTCCCAGCTTTAAGATGCTTCTTTCTGGTGTTCTATTTACAATATAATAACCACTCGCATCGTAAATAAACCATTTTGTTTGTTCTACATCCTTTATTTTTTTCATCCATGAGAAGAAGTTCAATATATCTAACCGTTCACCTAATGAAGATAGATCTGGATTATATCCAAAACCCATGAACTGTTTAGGTGGAGTTGGATCCCATAAACTACCTTCGCTCGCATCAATTATCAAACCAGAATTCACACATGTGAACTAACCCAGCGCCTTGCTGCGCTTTAACCTCGGACATACACACTCCTCCCTTTTAATTTTTGAGGTCCAGAGCTGAGAGTTGAACTCAGATCAAAAGCTCCACAGGCTCCTATACTATCCGTTGTACTACTCTGGACAATAAAGAAATTCTTTCTAAGATCAAAAACCAGCCTTACCTCTGCTCCTTCTTGCAAATTAAAATTCTTGCGCAAAAAGGATGGTATTGAAATTCGGCCTTTAGAATCTAAGCGAACAAAAACAGATTTTGAAAGGCTATTCTTTTGAGTAGGCAAATCCCTGTTTCCCTGTGTGAAGATACTCACCTAACATATTTAGCATTATAGCCATTTCACCCTTTCTAACTGTTACATAATATGCAAAGCTTATTTAAATAGCTTTGGTGGGATGTAATAATCTGTCTAATACTCAATACCCCTTCTTCCCAAAATCTTGTTTCTCTTCCTTTCAAAAGGATGCTTAATCATCTTGATTTCGTTCACATAGTCTGCGGCATCCTTTATCTCATCGGGGGCCCCTCGACCAGTCAAAATAAGTTCAACATTCTTTGGTTTGGATAACATAACATCCAAAACATCCTTAACATCTAGATGTTTCATGCTCAAAACAACATTTATTTCATCCAAAATAACTAGATCAAACCTTCCAGATTGTATGACCTTTTTCGCAAACTGCAGACCTTTTTTATATTCCTCTTTTTCATCTTCAAACTCAAGGAATATAGCCTTTGAAGGCTTAACTATTCCCTTTTTAATTTGGTCTGCATATGGGGTTGATTGTCCGAATTCAAAAAACTTCAGCCTTTTTTTAAGGTATTTTTCAGCTGCGAGAATTTCCCCAAAATAATAGCCGCCTTTCATGAACTGGATTACACAAACCTTAAAACCTTGGCCTATAGCACGCAGAGCCAGACCAAGAGAGGCTGTTGTCTTGCCTTTGCCATCTCCTATGTAAACATGGATCAAACCTAGTTCATTCTTAAATTGTGGTGGGCCAGGTATTGGTTTTGGCGCGGCTATTTTCTCACCTTCAACTTGTTTGGCTTCCTTCTCTAACATATTTGGCTACCTCACAAAAACAGTACAAGTATAATTAATTCTCTGTCAATAAAAAGATTTAGTCGCCATTCAATCTTTCACAAATTTCTCTAACCTCTTGTAAAGGCAACCACAAACTTCCATATACAGAATCCTGTGGCTGATAATTTCTAAAAAATATTCTATCATCCCACACGCTAAACTCGTAATACCCAGGAAATGGGTGTTTTGGCCCCCCAATCATTCTTAGTGCTCTAAGAGCAAGCCTCTCCTCTTTCTCCTTCTCTTCTAGAAACTTCTCTTCTTTTTCTTGATTTTGGAAAATTGGTAAGGATTTTTCAGAAAACTTAACTGTTCTTGGCCCCATAGAAATTTCGGCATGTGTTGGTATAATCTTTCCATGAAAAAATTCATGACCTGCACACTTTGCAATTTCTATAGCACACCTTCCTGGAACACCAGGACTAGCATCAGTAGCGACTATCGCACCCGTATGTGTTAAACATCCAGATTCTACAAGATTCACTCTATAACTTTTTATATCATACCCAGAACAAAATACTCTCAGACCTTCCGCTGTAAATATTTTTTCTCTATATGGTCTGTTTTCTTCTGAATTTTTAGGTACAAGTCTTACAAAAAAACCCGCACCTCTTAATTTACTCCTTTCAAAAAGCTCATCGACATATACTGAACTTATATACACACCTTCAAAAATGTAAGTTTTTGGTCTAGGCAAAGCCAATCTATCTAGGCCGTCATATATTTTTTCCTTATCTTGATGCAACCAACTAAGATCCAATGCTCTCTTTCTACCAGCAGCTATCCACCCAGAGCTGTTCTCGTTGACCTGATCTGTCATAAGAAGCAGTTGGTGATTAGTTTTATAAAGTTGTGTGATTTTGGGTAAAAGAAGATTAGAAACTAATCTGCAGATCAGTTTATGTTTGTAACTGCCTTTTGCAGAAAGTGGGAACCTCTAAAAGGCTAGCAGGTCTCGCACTTTTCCTTTGGAGTTATCGATGTTGCTGTGATTGGTCTTTTCTTTTTCCTCATCTTCGGTTTTATTTTTGCTCTAACCAATTCTATATTTAACACTTGCTCATTCTTGCTCCTATCCCTGTAAATTGTGATTCCTTTGCAGCCCATTTTATATGCCATCATGTAAACCTTCTCAACATCTTCAACTGTTGCATTGTTTGGGAAGTTAACTGTTTTTGAAACACCAAGATCGACATGTTTCTGGAACGCTGCCTGGACTTTGACATGATCCTCTGCTCCTATATCATGGGTTGTGACAAAAATCTTTTTCACATCATCTGGTATTTCCTTTATGTGTTGGATAGATCCTTGCCTTGCAACCAACCTCATCAAATCCTCTGAATAGAATCCTTTCTCTTTTGATGTCCTTTCAAAAAGCTGATTAACCTCGAGCAACTCTGTCTGATCTAAAATACTTCTAACATAGGAAACGGCAAATATAGGCTCTATTCCGGAAGAGCAGCCGGCAATTATTGATACTGTTCCTGTTGGCGCAACAACAGTTGTGACTGCATTCCTCAAAGCCTTAAAGCCTTTTTTAGGCCATATGCTTTTTTTGAAATTTTTAAAAGATCCTCTTTTTTTAGCAAGCTCTGTCGAAGCTGCCTTAGATTCATCATCAATAAACTTCATTACTTTATCTGCTATCTTAACCGCTTCGTCTGAATTATACGGAACCCACAACTGCATTAGCAAATCAGCAAAACCCATCACGCCCAATCCAATTTTCCTGTTCCCGTTTTTTGTAATCTCCTCTATTTGAGGGAGCGGATATTTATTCATATCAATGACATTATCCAAAAAACGAACAGCTTTCCAAACCCTGTCTTTCAGCTTGTCCCAATCAACATCCTTTCTTCCATCTTTCTCGGTAATAAATTTAGATAGATTGAGAGAGCCAAGATTGCATGATTCATATGGCAATAAAGGTGACTCGCCACAGTTATGAGTGACTATCCCATTGGCTATGAAAGAATGTGTAAGTGGTTCTGTTAGGTCATAAACTTCCCCATTGCCATTATATTCTACAGATACAATTTTATCATAAAATTCCGATTTATAAAATCCTATTTTCTTTAAGTGATTTATTTTCTCATGATGCTTATTGCATAAAAAACCGACTTTTTCCAAGAATATTGGTATCATATCCCTGCTTATTTGAAGCTCATATAATATTCCGTCTGATTCATAAAGTTTTAAATCCCCTCTAACATTTTTATACCTGAAAACCACCCTTCTGCCTCTATGTCGCTCGTATATCTTAGATTTTATTCCGAGGTTTAGCAAAAGCAATTGTGCACCCTTTAACAATTTCTCATATCTTGATGTTAACCTTATGTAGTTTGTGTTATTCCTGTTATTTGTGGATATTGTACCATCTGCGGAAAACAGGCCTTGTAGAAAACCTTTAACAGCTGCCTCGGTGGCTGTAAATAAGCTCTCTGGAACTTCCTTTTCTTTGTCACCAGAGTGCTTAACGCCTAATTTATTAAAAAATTCAGCGAAGTATTTAGAGTGATAACCAACCCGTGTCACATTTCTGAGGCCCAAATACTCTTTTGTTGTGCTACCATACATATCATCTAAAATGGGTTTCAAATAAGCAAAAACTTCCATATCATCTTTACTAAATACGAGGGCTACACGATTGTCTTTAGTTGAGGGCTTAAGTGAAATATACCCATCTCCAATCAACCACCCCACTATTTGACCGAGTTCCCTGCTCCACTTCTTGGGGAAGTTGTGTTTATAGAGTCTGCCATTATCGCCCGTATAGATATTTGGGACATCGATAGAGAGTTTATCGTCCCTATTAAACATACCAGCACCAGACTGTATTAAAACACAATCTTCTAGTTTTAGATTTGAAACAGCTTTCCAACCATCATCTCTTGTGAGCACTTTATGTTCTGGAGTCGCTATTAACTCGTAACCGGCCTTTGTTGTGATTTTATAGGTGTCTTTAACACCAGTTTTCCATACATTTGGGGATTCAACTAACTTAGTTCCAATACACTCCAATAAAAGATTATTGCCCATGGCATGTACTCTGTTGTCAATAACTATTTTAATGCCTCCATTAAACCTCTTAGCCAATTCTTCCATTTTAATCAATCCGAACTCTGTTGATATTAAACTGCTGCCAGCTATACACGGATTAGTGCTCTCAATCAAACCCAACTTTGGTGTTGGGTTAGACTCCGTGTTGTTTATCCTATCAATAAAAATAATTCCAGGATCACCAGATTTCCATGCCATTGTAACGATTAAATCCCAGACCCTTTTCGCATCAAGTTTGTTAACAACCTTTCCTGTACGGGGATCAACAAGCTTGTACTCCCTATCTTCTTCCACGGCTCGCATAAACTTATCAGTAAGCGCAACAGACAAATTGAAATTAGCGAGGCTCTCATCCTTCTCTTTTGAAATAACAAACTCAACAATGTCTGGATGATCAACCCTAAGTATTCCCATGTTGGCTCCACGCCTGCGGCCACCCTGCTTCACAGCTTCTGTAACTGTATTAAAAACTTTTAGGAATGACATGGGACCGGAAGCTGTACCTCCAGTTGTTTTAACAATATCGCCTCTTGGCCTGATTCTGGAAAAAGAAAAGCCCGTACCACCACCTGTTTGCTGAATTATTGCTGTATGCTTCAATGTCTCAAAAATTCTTTCAAGAGAATCTTCAACAGGAAGGACAAAACACGCCGAAAGCTGCTGTATAGGTGTCCCTGCATTCATGAGTGTTGGCGAATTGGGTAAAAACTCCAGATTGGACATTATCTCAAAAAATTCGTCTGCCGTCTTTTTAACTTCTTCTTTGCTTGCTCTATACAACTCGTCTGCTTTTGCTATATTTTCAGCAACCCTTCTAAACATCTGACTGGGTGTTTCGTCTATTTTTCCATTTTCATCTCTTCTAAGATATCTTTTTTCCAAGACTTTTGCTGCGTTTATAGTAAGCTTCAAGTCGTCCTGAACTCCCAACAGGGCTTTTGCCTCCCTTATTTTTGCCCTCTCTCTTCTATACAAAATGTAGGCCTTTGCGATCTTTGCGTGTCCTTCCGACATCAAAACATGTTCAACAATATCCTGTATATCTTCAACGCTTGGTATCTTGTTTTTGGGTGTCTGGCTCTCAAGGTGCTCAATAACCTTTTCAGCCAACACATCAGAAAGAACACCATCCTGTTGTCCAGTTGCCTCGATAGATTTTAGTATGGCTTCGATAATCTTTGACTTCTCAAACTTTACAATTCTTCCATCCCTTTTCCTAATTTGTTTGATTCTGGTCATATGTAAAAACAAGACAATATATTATAACAAATCCCAATATAAATAAT
>JACQNV010000012.1 GCA_016202865.1 Candidatus Aenigmatarchaeota archaeon | reverse complement strand
TTATAAAACTATTCATTAAGTTTGTATATGAGCGATGATCTTTCAATTTCCTATAGGTCTAATAGATTGGATAGAAGCAGACAGAGAGGTAGCGGTTGTAGTGGTTTCTTAGTTGCATTAGCTGCAATGCCTGTATGTGCCTATGCTGGGAGTTATCTTGGAGAAGGAATTGGTTATATTTTTGGAAATATTGTTGATCTAATACCTTATGCAAGAGATGTTGCCCCGTGGGTAGCGGAAAGGGCAGGTTTAATTAGTGATGCAATATATGTCGTAGATTTTAATGAAAACCTATATCAAACTTCGGGAGCTGCAGCGGGTTTTTGGTGCGGTTTATGGTTTCCTTGGGAAGTGCTTAATGATCTGGATTAATTTGCCTATGAGCTTCTCTTAGAAGAGCCCTGTATACGCCTTTTAGAATGAATCTGTACGGTTGTTGAATGTCTTCCATTTTTCTTTTAGTGCAGGATTTGGACTTTAGGTGCAGATCGGAGTTTAAGTGCAAAGCCCATAGACAAAACACCTTTATAAATATACCAATTTATATATACTAATAAAACTCAAAGATGAAAAATATACCAATTTACTGTGTTTATAGGATAAGATATTATGCAACCTGTTCCACCAAGCTATATGGCTTATGATCGAGCAATAACTGTTTTCTCACCAGATGGCAGGCTATTGCAGGTAGAATACGCTAGGCAAGCAGTCAAGAAAGGCAGCACCTCAGTCGGTTTAAGGACAGAAAGTGCAATAATTCTTGCAGCCACAAAAACAACAGCCCCGCTAGCGGTTGACGGCTCTTCTAAAAAGATATTCCAAATAGATGATCATGCAGCCATCACAACATCCGGCTTATTAGCAGACGCAAGGGATTTAGTGGAATTTGGAAGGGTAAAATCCCAAATAAACAAAATAACATACGGCGGCCCTGTATCCTTATCAACTTTAACAAAGCAGATAGCTGACAGAAAACATGTGGTCACCCAATACGCAGGTGTAAGGCCTTTTGGTGTCGGCTTCCTTATAGGCGGTGTAGATGAGACAGGCCCAAGGCTGTTCGAAACAGACCCATCTGGAACAATCATAGAGTGGTATGCACAATCAATAGGCAGAGGCTCTGACAAGTCAAAGAAAGTTTTTGAAAAAGATTATAAGCCTAAATTGAAAGAAGAAGATGGCATAAGAATGGCTATCAATGCTTTGAAGGCAGGTGAGAAGGATATTGACATAAAAGACATAGAGGTCGCGGTCATAAAGACCAATGAATTCAGACGATTATCAGAAGAGGAGATAGCTAGATTAAGTAAAGGCTAAGGGCCTTTTGGTAAAATACTTGTTTCTAGATAATCCTGTAGTATGGTTTCTGTTGATGAGGCTGTAATAGCAAGAATAAAAAAAGAAAATATAGATTTTGAGATTCTTGTTGATCCAGAAAAAGCACTGGAATTCAAGAGAGGCAAGCCTTATTCTATAGAGAACATACTCGCTGCAAATATAGTGTTCACAGACTCTAAAAAAGGCGAGCGCGCATCTTCTGGTGATCTAAATAAGGCCTTCAAGACAACAGACATATTGAAGATAGCCGAGATTATAATAAAGGAAGGCACCGTCCAATTAACAACAGACCAGAGAAGGAAACTGGTTGAAGAAAGAAGGCTGGAAATCGCATCGATAATTTCCAAGCAGGGTGTTGACCCCAAAACACACAACCCCCATCCACAACAAAGAATACTGAATGCAATGACAGAGACTCATGTTGATATAGATCCATTTAAGCCAGCCAAAGACCAAATCAAACAAATAATAGAGAAGCTTCAAGAGATAATACCAATATCTTTTGAAAAGGTCACCCTCGCAATAAGGGTTCCAGCTGAACATGCTGGCAGGGTAGGTCATTCGGTTAGGGAATTGGCAACAATTGAAAAGGAGGAATGGAGATCAGACAGCTGGTTCATTCAAGTGACTATATCATCCGGTTTGCAAACCCAACTCTACGACAAAATAAACAGCCTGACACAGGGCAAAGCAGAAACGAAGATAGTTAAAAGAGAAAGCGTGTAAACCGAAGAATAGTAAATGAAAAATGATAACTTTATAAGATTAGGAGGTAATATAGGTTGAATATGACAGAAGAAAATCAAACTGAAGTAGAAGTGAAAAAGCAAGAAAAAGACCCAAAATTATTAAAACAAGACCACGATTTTGTGGTTCCAGGAGACAAGATTGTAACATCAATAGAATATTTACCAGGAAGGAACTGTTTTAGAGATGGTGAATCTGTATACTCGAAAAGACTCGGAATAGTCAGTGTTGAAAACCATGTTTTATCTGTTGTGCCTTTAGCTGGGGTTTATAACCCAATGATGGGAGACATGATAATAGGCGAGGTTGAAGATGTCCACACAAGCGGCTGGTTCATCAACATAGACACGCCAAACTCAGCATATTTACCGCTTTCTGGTGTAAGAGGATTCATAAGATCAGGAACAGATTTAGCCAAAATTTACAATGTTGGCGACCTAATTTATGCAAAAGTGATTTCATGCACAAGACAGGGAATAAGCGTCTCAATGCAGGATCCAAGAGCAAGAAAACTTTTTGGCGGAAAAGTATTAAATATTAGCCCAGTTAAAGTTCCAAGATTAATAGGCAGGCAGGGCTCCATGATAAGCCTGATAAAGAGGAAAACAGGCTGTAATGTAATAGTTGGTCAAAACGGTGTAGTTTGGATACAAGGAGAAAAAGATACATTGGTGACAGAAGTTGTTAACAAAATCGATAGAGAGGCCCACATAGAAGGGTTGACAGACAGGGTTGAAAAATTCTTGGAAGCAAACTTGCCAAAGGGCTTTGTGCCAAAGGAAGAGCCTAAGAATGAATTTGACGCACCATCAGAAGGCAACTATGAAAACAAAGGCGACGATAGTGACGCTTATTGATTAAGGAGGTAATGTGATTATATATGAAAAGGTTGGATGGAAGAAAACCGGATGAGATAAGGCCAATAGTCATGCAAGCCGGGGTCCTTAAGAGAGCCAAAGGCTCAGCAATAGTAAAGTTAGGAAGAACAACAGCAATAGCAGGTGTTTACGGCCCAAGAAAGCTACACTCAAAACACCAACAAGATTCCAATAAGGCAATACTAAAAGTGACATACAACATGGTGCCCTTCTCAACTGATGAGAGAGTAAGGCCTGGTCCTTCAAGAAGAAGCACAGAAATATCTAAAGTTATTAGGGAGGCATTAGAGTCAGCTATCTGTTTAGAAGAATTCCCAAAAGCAGTGATAGAAGTTCAAATAGACATACTACAAGCAGAGGCATCAACAAGAGTCGCAGCTCTAAACGCAGCTTCTATAGCCCTAGCCGATGCTGGTATACCAATGAAAGATCTGGTGTCTTCCTGCACAGCGGGCAAGATCGAGGACACATATATTCTAGATGTAGCTGGAAAAGAAGAAGATGTCACATTTTGCGATCTTCCAGTTGCTTACATGCCCAGGGAAAAGAAAATAACCCTGCTACAGATGGATGGAGATCTGCCTGTAAAAGATGTGAAAAATGTCATACAGCTAGCAATCAAAGGTTGCGAAACACTTTACGAAAGGCAGAAGCAAGCCCTAAAAGAAAAATGGGTTGGAGATCTTGAAGACACTGCAAAAGCATTGGGTCTGTCAAATATATCAGGAGGGAAAGATTAATTATGATATTGAGAAACCAATACCTTGTCGACATAGCCTTGACTGGAAAAAGACTTGATGAAAGGAAGGCAGACGAATTTAGAAAGATTATAATAGAAAAAAGTCCACTTGAAAAACCAGAAGGTTCAGCCCTTGTGAAAATAGGCACAACACAGGTTATGGCTGGGGTAAAGCTTGATGTAAAAGAACCATTCCCAGACGCTCAAAATGAGGGAATCCTTATGGTTGGAGCAGAGCTGTCGCCTTTGGCTTCACCTGAATTCGAGCGCGGCCCGCCAACAGAAGATGCAATAGAACTGGCAAGAGTTGTAGACAGGACAATTAGAGAATCCCATGCAATAGATTTGGAAAAATTATGCATAACTGAGGGGGAAAAAGTCTGGATGGTTAATGTTGACCTACATATTTTAGACAATGGTGGGAACCTTGTAGATGCAAGCTGCCTAGCAGCAACAGCAGCCCTTATGAATGCAAAGCTACCCAAATACGAAGATGGCAAAGTTGTATGGGGAGAAAAAACAAACAAGAAAGTTCCTTTGGTCTGCAAACCGCTAACAGTGACCCATGTAAAAATAGGCCAGAATTTATTTGCCGATCCAACAGAAGACGAAGAGTCTGTGGCAACAGCCAAAGTAATGATCGGAACAAAAGATGATGGGAACATCTGCGCCATGCAAAAAGGCGGCGGCGATGGATTCACATTCCAAGAACTTGAAAAAATATTTGAAAAGTCAGTTGAGCTTGGAAAACAGCTAAGGAAACAGTTATAATTAGCCAATTTCAACGAGACACGGTTTTGGGACAAAGGTTATGGGAAGAACAAAAAAGGTTGGATCAACAGGAAGATTTGGTGTCAGGTATGGGCTCAAATCAAGGAAGGAAGTCTTAGCAGTTGATAAATCCTTGAAACAAAAATATAAGTGCCCAAACTGCCTGAAACCGTCTGTTAGAAGGGTCAAGGCAGGCATATGGAGATGCACCAAATGTAATCTGAAGTTTGCAGGCAGGGCCTATAAACCAGTGTAAAGGTGATTTTATGTATAAGTGCACAAATTGCGGAAAAAAAGTTAATATTGATCTGAAATCGGCCAAGAAAATAATCTGCCCTTATTGCGGTTACAGAATTTTGGAAAAGCTCAGACCGAAAGTGGCAATTGATGTTAAAGCAGTGTAACCTTTTCCGGCAGCAAGTCTGCGTGCTCAAAAGGCTACAGTACCGAAAGGAAAAAACATACAAATCGGAAGTTATATTAAAAGAAAACTAAGAAGACTAATTTGATAAAATATGGCAACAGAACCCCAACAATCCCAGCAAGCGCAGCAGCTAATTGGTCAGGCGCAGGCATATCAGCAACAGTTGCAGAATGTTGTGGCGCAGAAAGAGGCGTTCAATATGCAGCTTATGGAAATAAAAAGAGCAGTTGAAGAGCTGGAAAATGTGAAGGAAGATGTTTACAAAGTGGCCGGTCCAATACTTGTCAAATCCGATCCAAAAGCAGTCAAGAAAGAGCTGGAGGAAAAAGTAGAATTGATAGATTTGAGGCTTAAAACACTCGAGAAAGGCGAAGAAAAACTCAAGAAGCAAATAGAAGATCTGAAACTAAAACTTTCCAAGATATCCTAATCAAGTAGTAAATTCGAGGATGAACAGACAAATTCAAGGTCACCTAAAGCATATAAATTAAAAATACAATATATAT
>JACQNV010000075.1 GCA_016202865.1 Candidatus Aenigmatarchaeota archaeon | reverse complement strand
TTCTTTTTTAAAAGAAAAGGGTATATATGTTATTAAAGAGTGTGGCTATGAAGATATATGGTTTGCTGGCCTCTATAATCATAATTGTGATCTTGTTATTGTTTTCTATCCCTTTGCTTAAACCGAAATATGAAGGCCGGGTTGTTAGTTTTTTGACAGAAAACAGGACAGTCGGTTTTAATGTGGAGGTTGCGGACACACCGATTAAGAGGACAATAGGACTGATGAACAGGACAGCTTTGCCAGAAAAATCTGGGATGTTGTTTATTTTTGATCAGGAAGGCATTCAGGGGTTTTGGATGAAAAACACATTAATCCCTTTGGATATGGTTTTTATTTCAGCTGACAAAAAAATAACCCACATACAAAGGAATGCACAGCCATGCAAAACTTTGGATTGCCAAATTTACAGCTCAGAAAAACCGGCAAAATATGTTGTGGAAATAAATGGCGGACTGGCTGATAAACTGGGGATAAAGGAGGGGTGGAGAGTTGGGATATGAAAGGAGTAAATAAGAAGGGAGGGGTGGAGAAAGTAGGTTTACACATTTGGATTGAAAGCCCGCATAAAAATAATCTGGTAAAAATCGTGAAAAATTTAGGATTTAAAATCGATAGACAGAGACCAGATTTTGTGATAACTTTCGGAGGCGACGGCACAATATTAAGGGCTGAACACAGATATCCAGGAATCCCCAAAATCCCGATCAGAAAAAGCAGGGTGTGTAGCATGTGCATTTCTTACAGCGGCACCGATATTGAGGATGTTCTTAAAAAGGTTAAGGCTGACCAGTACAAATTGGAAAAAATAAATAAGGTTGAGGCGATTTTTAAAAATAAAAAATTTCTTGGTCTGAATGAGGTGCAAATCCATAACAAAGATCCCAGAAAAGCCGTGAGATTTGATCTTGTGGTAGATGGTAAAAAATTCTCAGAAATTGTTGGGGACGGCGTGGTCTTTGCGACTTCATATGGCTCCACAGCTTACTACAGATCGCTTGGTTTGGAACAGTTCAAAACCGGAATAAAGATAGGGTTTAACAATGTTTATCCTCCAAAAAAACCTTTAATTTTGAGTGGGACTACTGAAGTTAAGATATTGAGGGAGCAGGCTTTGCTTATTGCGGATAATGAAGAATCTATTAGCCTAAAGCCCGGTGATGTTGTTAGAATAAAAAAATCAGCCCAGCAAGCTGTGTTTGTGCGGCTTTTGTGAAATTTGATTTTTTAAAGTTTTCTTTCTTATTAATCTAATGTCTTGTGACTTTTTTTACACCAGAATAAGTTTAGGAAAAAGTGGGGAGCCTATAGATGTTTACAAAATCAGGACAATGGATCCAAATTGTCCACCATGCGATATTGAAAGAAATCATTATGGAAAACTTGTGGTGGACCAGAGGGTGACAAAAATAGGCAGAATTTTAAGGAAATATTGGATAGATGAAATACCGCAATTTTGGAATCTTGCAAGAGGCGATATGGGGATTGTTGGTGTCAGGCCAATGGGAGAAGAGATGTGGAGAAGATATCCAGAAGATATAAAAAATGAAGCTCTGCGGTATAGGCCTGGGTTGTTCGGTTTTCAATATGCCTTTACTGAGGAGGGTGGCTTCGATAAGCATGTAGAAAATATGAGAAGATATCTGGAAGAAAGTGACAAAAGTCCATATTTAACTGACATAAAATATTTTTTCTGCATTTTATGGAATATAATAATTAGAGGTGTCAGAAGCTCTTAATATCACTATCCATATTTTATATTATGAAGCACAATATTAGGGTCACGGCATTGCTTGTTTTATTTTTCTTCTTGGCCCAAATTGTCGGACTCGGAATTGTTTACAGTGATATAAAAGTGGATAATATAGTGACTGAGACTGGTCAAAATATAACAGTTGTTTCTCACCCAGAAACTGCTTTGGGACCAAGACCAGATGTCTATAACTTTGATGCCTTGCTGATGGTTTTGATTGGTGTCCTTATTGGGACTAGTTTGGTTTTATTGATAGTTAAACTGAACACAATAAAAGTGTGGAAAGCTTTTTTCTTCTTCTCTGTTTTTTTGACCATCACGCTTTCAGTTGGCGTCTTCTTTAGCTGGTATGTGGCCGCTGTTATTGGTTTTTTGTTGGCTTTCCTGAAAATGTGGAAAAGGAATGTTGTTATACACAATTTTACTGAGTTGTTGATTTATTCAGGGATTGCCGTTTTATTTGCTCCGCTTTTTGAACCATTATGGATGATTGTTTTGCTTTTAATTATTTCTGCCTATGACGCGTTTGCTGTTTGGAAATCAAAGCACATGGTGAAGATGGCTGAATTCCAGATTGAGGCAGATGTATTTGCTGGGCTGTCTATACCTTATAAAAGCAAAAGTGTAAAATCCAGAACCCAAAACTCAAGACACAAGACTGAAACAAATACCGCAATTTTGGGTGGTGGAGATGTTGCCTTTCCATTGATTTTTGCCGGAGTTGTGATGGAATTTTTAATTAAAAGCGGACTGATTGGTCAAATTGCTTTCCTCAAAACCCTCGCAATACCAATTATCACAGCCGCTGTTTTATTTTTACTTCTGGTTTTTGGGAAAAAAGGAAGATACTATCCTGCTATGCCATTCCTTACAGCAGGGTGTTTGGTTGGGTACTTTATATCAGTTTTTTTGTAGACAGAATATTCTCCATTGTTTCAACAATTACTTGGGTCCCTCTATCGATTTCCAAGTTCACACTGTCACCAACTGTTTTGGAGCCGAAGGTTGTTATTTTTAGTGTCTCTGGAATAAAATAGACGCTGAAAGCTCCTCGGGTTTTGTCAACATCAACAACTGTGAGGCTTACACCATCAAGGGCAACAAAGCCTTTTGGAAAAATATACTTCATCCACCTCTTGTCGCATTGGAAGGTTACTATGTGATTATTTTTTGGTTTTTCAACTTTCGCTATTTTTGCAACAGTATCAACATGTCCTGATACATCATGGCCGCCAATTTCATCCCCAATCCTCAAGGCCCTTTCTATGTTAACTTTGTCGCCAACTTTGAGGCTGCCTATTGTTGTTTTGTTCAATGTTTCTTTCATTGCATCAAAGAAGATTTTATTTCCTGAAATATTTGTGGTTGTGAGGCAGACGCCGCAAACAGATATACTGGAGCCTTTTTTCAGATCCTTAGACAACTTCTCTGGAAAATCTAAAGCAAAGCTAATCAACCATGGCTTGCTTTTAACTTCCGCGACTTTTGCGCATCCTTGAACTATTCCTGAGAACATACTATTTGATTAAAAACGAGATTTATAAAAGTAGCTAACATCCCTGCGGCGGCGTGTACGCCCCTGTAGATGTTGTGTGTTGCTGGTTATCACTACCTGTGTATTTTATTACTATGTCAGAGCTTTGCCATTTATCTGTTATTTTCCACTCGCCAGAATTAACTTCAGATTCTTTCACATTTGATATCTGTTTATACATAACTAGTGTTGGTGTACATGGATCATTGTAACTCTCTGTTGTGTAGTATAGTTGGAATGTTGCATTGTCATACCAGTATGGGTCTTTGTTGGCGTTCCAGTCTTTTAGAGTTATTGATAAATCTGCACTACTATAGCCGCCGCTTATCCCAAGAATTGCAGAAAGATTTATTATGGATGATGGAGCTGGTAAACAGGATTTACAATTATCGCAAGTGCCAGAATATTGAGGTCTTGGGCACTGTTTCAAATTTATTCCAGCAGGATCGCAGATTTCGCCCAACTCCAGCTCTGTTATATTGTTACCGCAATATTTTTTGGCTGCTACAGTTGGTGTAGGAGATGATGTTGGAGAATCTGAGGGCGGCGGTGTAGGTGAAGATGTCGTTTTGGGTTTTGAGCCATTGGTATCATAGAGTGGACTGATTGTAGATGATGAGATTTCTGGAGTTGATATAATTGTTGGGGAAGATGTGGTAGCAGGTGTCGCAATTGTTGCTTCTGTGGAAGTTGTGGCGATTGGTGTAGGTTGTGATGGAGTAGCATTTCCATAAACCCGTGTATAGTAATCGTCTGTTATTCCTTTGTCAAGAGAATCGTTTACAGCCTTAGATACAGGCATTTGCATCTTAACCCATTTACCGTCCTTACACTCAAAGGTTGATCCTGTCTGGTCTTTGACTTTTTCTCCATCATTGGAGCAAGCTTCGCCCTCCCGTATGCAGCCGCTTACAAGGACAATTGAAGCGAGAATCAAGATTATCAGAAACTTTTTTTGGAGCATATTTATTATATTGCAATGAAAGGATTTATTAGTTTTCCATGTTGCCTAACATTTGAATGTTGAGTATTCCGTATGTATTCTTCTGCTTGCGGCTCTGTTTACAATATCCATTACCTCATAAACAGCGTCGATTGTATCACAATAGTTCAGCCATGGAAGCGTTCCTTCCTGTGAAAATATTGAAACAGGGCCTTCGCCAAACATTTCAAGCCTTGAAAAATTTATGTCTATCCAGTATCCTTCCAGATCGCTGTCTATCAGTTTTCTGGCTCCCTGAAGCAGTCCTGTTCTGGCATCATAGTGGCAATCCCATCCTTTTCTCCCTTTGATTTCTTCAGTAATGGCCTGCCTGTAAGCATCTAAATCTGAAGCTAAGTCTGCATTTATCCTGTCTATTCTTTGTTCAATTCTTTCATGCATCAATGCATTTTGGTTCATATTATAACAACTAACAATTTTAGCAAACAGGAGACTCAAGACTGAGGACAGAAGACTTCATATAGGAGATCAATTTCATAGTTGGTTATAGCATCACCACTGCTCCCTATTTATCCTGTCTTTTCCCACACACAACTCTTCCAATATTTTCACGGTTCCCTCAACCATTTCTGGCGGGCCGCAGAGATAGAAGTTTGATTGTTCTAGTATAGGTGAGAGAAGCTCTGTTATCATGTTGGAATCAATTCTCCCTGTTCTGCCTTTCCAATTTGTACCTTCAGGCCTTGTTATTGTAATATTCAAATCGAGTTTTTTACTTTTCTCAATCTCCAGGAGCTCTTTATAGTAAATTATATTTTCTGGCTTTTTCACACTATAAATCAAGGTCGATTTTGCGGGTAGTTTTTTATCCGCACAATATCTTATCATAGACATCAGGGGTGTGAGGCCGGCTCCAGCACCGATAAAGATTGCGCGCCTTGAGTTGTCCTCTTTGAAATTGAATTTTCCAAATGGACCTTCCACATAAAGATTGTCACCTTCCTTAAGGGCATAAAGGTGCGGGGACAACTGGCCTTTCGGATATATATTAAATGTGAGTTCAAGGTAATCTTTTTTTGTCGGCGAGGATGCAATAGAATAGGCTCTTTTGACTAGCTTCTTCTCACCGTCAATATCAAGGTCTAGGCCGAGCATTACAAACTGCCCTGGAGCAAAGTCCATTGGTTTCTCTAATTTTAGCCTTATTGTTTTTGTGTCTGGGGTTTCCTGTATTATCTTCTCTATTTTCAATTGCTTTTTTATCGTCTCTGCTGTCATATACTCAACCACTGAAAAAGGGTAGACTTTTAAGTAGCTATTCTATATACCTAATATTAAAAGTGTGGCTTTTAAAGTATTTTATGGGAGCAGAAAGCGAGATATATAACAAAATTCTTTCAACTTTTGCAGAAGTGGCCAGCTCTATAGGCTACTCACCTTTGCATGGCAAGATAATTGGGGTTTTATTAATCAAAAATAGGCCAGTGTCTTTGCAGGAATTAGCCAAGGCAACCGGTTATTCATCATCAATGCTTTCCTTGAGCTTGGATTTTTTGGAGATTCTGGAGGTCGTGAAGAAGGTTAAGAAAGAGGCCGACAGAAAACTGTATGTTTCTCTTGCTGGCGATTTGCTGGAATGTTTGAAAAGGGCGATCACAATAAAGATTGAAAAAAGCATACAAAGCTCGCTTTCTGAATTTGAGTCGAGCAAGAAGGAATTGACCAAGCTAAACGCAAAAGAGAAGGCAGAAATTGTCAACAGTTTGGAAATTTTGGAAAGCCAGATAAAAAGGCTGAACAAGTATGTGGTTTTGCTGTCCCAGATAAGGTTGCCTTAGTATATATTGGGGTTTAAATACATGACTACCCGGCCTGCTATTTATATAGTCTAGCCCAATTATAGATCAACAAATAAAACTAAGGAGGATACTATGAGTTTAGGAAAAGTAGCACAAATATTATCTGCACTGTTTGTCCTTGTGACAGGTATCTGGAGTCTCCTAACAGTAGCCAGCGTGAATCTAGGCGTAACAGGAACAATGGCTATAACAGGAGTCGTCGGTATACTTGGTCTTTTAGGCGGACTAACATGGCTAGCAACTGCATTAAAAGGCGGCAAATAAATCAGTGAGCTTTTATTTTTTGCTCTTATTTTGTTTTTTATTTTTATTCAGTCAATAATTGGCTTCTTCTGGCGGCTTATTTTATTGCTCTAAACTTAGTTTTCTAATTGCTTCTACTGCTTCTTTTAATCCTTTATAGCTTTCCATTCGCCTCTCATTATATCTCCTTAAAGAATCTTCTATAACAGAAACGTCGCCGCTTAACCAAGAGTTTAATAATTCTGTAACCGCAGTTTTTGCTTCATCTCTTTTTAGTATAAACTCTCTTCTATCAGCATCATAGTCTTCCCTAAGTGAAGGGTCAACCTTTGACCATGTATGCGCATCATTTGCATCTGCATCTACTGATTCCATGGATTTACAGCTTACCAAAAGGGCTTGGTACAAGTCATTAAAAACAGCATAGATCCGATGATGCTTTCCTCTATCTTCTTTTCCTAACTTATCTAACTCATCTCTTGTTGCTTTCAAATCAAGATTTGTTCTTAAATATTCCCAAGAGTCCTCACTAAATAGTTCAACAGTAGGATGATAAAGCAATCTTGTTTTTTCTGGAGTTACTAAACCTATTTGAAGCCTTTCATCTACTGCAATATCCTCATCTGCAATAGAACCGAAAGAAAAGCAAAACAAAAGCCCTTCTGTTGGGTCATATAAAACCCTACTTTTTGTTTGCATGTCCCTTTTTATGGCAGGTCCTGTCTGTGAGCTTCCAGATCCTTGAAAACTCCGCCTTGTTCTTCTAAAAAGAGGCACTTCTTTTTCCATTCCATATCTCTGACTTGATAAAACAACTTCGTAAATAGTTGGTTTCCCGTTTTCTAAACCAACAACTATATGACTTTGTCCATCCTGTTTCCCCCTAAACTTAAATCCTCTTCCAAAATCTACCAACCTTTGGGAAACATAAGAGGGGTCAACCATTTTTCCTCTCAAATCTCGGAGGTTGTCCATAGTTGCTTCGATCCTACCTCTATTTCCGCTCCCAGCTATCAGCACACCGCCACGAGAAAATAGTTTTTGTGATTTTATTTTAGCGCCATAACCAGTTGTTTGGCTATCTGTACAGATATAAACAGCATCCCCTTCTTTTCCATATCTGGTTGTCACAGCCATTATGTTTGTCATATTTCAGCCTTCGCCCTGCTCCTCTGGTTCTTCTGGTTCCACCTCTGGTAGATCAAGGATGGCTAGCAAATCACTTGCAACAGAGGAAAATCTTTGTACCCTATCAATCGTTTTCCTGAATTCTGGTTTATGTTGATCTTGTTCATAGTTTCCAGGCAACTGGACTTCAACCTTTCCGCTGTCTAAATACGCATGCAACGTAATAATATCATCATCCCCTCCAGCAGCATATGGATCGAATTCTAATGTTAATTCATTTAGTTCAACATCTAAATCAAGACTAAAAGATGGGAAGTCCGAATGAGAATAGTCTGTTGTTTTTAATCCTGTTGTCTCTTCCCTTCCCAACTCTTCTTCTTCGTGTTCCTCGATTGATTCAGGGCGCACTTCTCCTCCTTCTTCATCAACAAACCGCAGAAGTGTCCTATACTCTGTTTTTATTCCCTGAGAGTATCTGTCAAATATACCAAGAAATTTTCTTCCCAGATTTGTCTGACCAAGATAACCTCTAAACTCTTTTTCTGTTGGAAAAGTTGGTTGTCTGTCTTCTATCATATTAAACAACACTCACTGTCCTGTTTATTGTCACAGAATCTGCGCCGTTGCCTATTGTTAGCACTATGTTTTTGGTTGTTGTGTTCGAGCCTGAATCCAAGTACCACCAATGTGTTCTTGTACCTGAAAGTGTTGTAAATGTCTTTACTGTGCTCTGATTATTGTCTTGTGTAATGTTAACTGTCAAGCTGTCTGTGCTCAAGGTCACAGGGAAGTCTTTGAAATCAGTGGATAGGTTGTTTGCAACTCTTGCCCATACATAGAATTGTGAGTTTGTTGAAGCGTTTGGGCCAGGATACATAGTTGGGTTGACAAAACTCAAATCAACATTATTCTTTACTGAGAATACCTGCACATTCTCCAAGATTTTCTGGTTGTTCACTGCATTTGTTTCTCCTGTAACTGGCAATATCTCAACTATCAAATTGTGGAAGCCAGCTGTTGTTGGTATCCAGTCAAAACTTACTTGTGATGATGTGTTTCTTTGTATTGTTCTTGTGGTTGTGTTAAAGACTGTTGTTCCTTCTTTCAGCCTTACTGTGATGTTTTCATCGAAGTTTCCTTTGTTTGATATGTTGGCTGTCACATTGACTGTTCCAAACAAGTAAACAGTTGAAGTTGCTTTGTTATGACTCACACTGTCAACAGAAACATCGTGGTCGCTTGGTTTTACTAAAACTGATAGAGTTGTCATGTTAGCGGAACCATCTGAATCCGTGACCTTTACAGCAACTGTTGGTGTGCTTGGTGATGGGTAGGTAAAGTTTACTGTTGGACCGCTCACATTTACTGCTGGCACAAAGGTCCCGTTGTAGTTGAAATCCCATTGGTAGCTGGATACTGTATCTGGGGATGAGATTGATCCAGATGCGCTGAAGAAGGCTGTCTGGTTTTCAAAGACTACTGTGTCGCCTGATAAAACAGCTGTTGGTCCTTTATCTAAAACTGTTAAGTTTAACTGATCGCTGTCGACAGAACCGTCTGAATCTATAACAGATACAACTATATTAAATGTTCCGTTTGAATTGAATTGTTTTGTTAGGACAGGTATTGTGGTTATATTTGCCAGGGCAAAGTTTAAACCATCAGAACTTATGAACCATTGATATTCTGCTATTGTGTCTGGATTTGATGCTGAGCCAGATGCGTTGAAAGTTGCGAAGTCGCCTTCAAATATTTGTGTGTCGCCAACTATGTCTGCTGATGGTCCCAAATCATCTATTGTAACTGTTTGCTGTAATTGTGCTTCTGAGCCGTCTGAGTCAGTTACTGTTAGGTTTACTAAATATGTTCCGTTTGCAACGAATACATGAGACTGGTTTTCACTTGTTGAATTTGTTCCATCGCCAAAGTTCCAGAAGAATGTGAGAGGTTGATCATAACCTGTTGAAAGGCTCGCGCTGAAATCGAGCACTGTTGTGTTTTCAAACTTTGGTTCTGGTGACATTGGTGGGACAAGTGCAGTTGGTGATGTATCTTGAGGTAAAACTGTTACTGTGCCATTACCTTGATTACCAACTGTATCGTTTACAAATATAGTTAGTGTGTATGTACCGTTTTGTGCGTATGTGTGATTTACTGTAGGCCCTGTCTGGACTGGTGTTGCATCTCCAAAATTCCAGACAAAAGATGAACTGTCAACTCCTGCTATATTGTCTGTCCATGAGATGTTGTAAGCAGGTATGACTAAACCAGTGCCATCATATTCATTCTGTACACCCTCTACAGGTATCGGAGTAAAGCTAAGAGTATCAAGTACTGGAGCTGTGTTGTCTACTTGGAATGTACCTACCTGCTTTGTTAAAACATTTCCTGCAAGGTCTTTTACAGTTACATTTATGGAGTGTAAACCGTCTTCTGTTAATTCAGCTCCTATATCACCATTTCCCCATGATTTTGTTATGGATAGATTTACCAAGTTTGAACCGTGGAATGTTTGTTGCTGATCTCCCGTTGAATTAAATATTCTTACTGATGGGTTACTAACACTGCTCCAGTTAACTGGTTCTGTAGCTGTGAATATCATGCCCAAAGTATTGTAAGCACTTGTTGTACTTTTTGGAGCTATCACCAAGTTGTTATGTCCAGATAAACTAACTGTCACATCAGGTGCTGTGTAATCTGTTGTCAATACAAAGGATTCTGAAGATCCTGTATTTCCGCCTGGAGAGCTGCCATCTGTACAGCTTACATACCAGCCATTTGTTCCTTCTGGAACTGCTGAATTTATTGTTGTTATTTCTCCTGCAACAACTGAAGAGTTTGTTCCTGATGCTGTTCCATTAACAAATACTGTACAGCTTAGTGTTGAGAAGACATTATCAGTGGCATTAAATTGGAATGAATGGGTTGATTGGTTTGATAGAGTGTTGTTTGCTGGGCCGACTAAGCTTACTATTGGAGCGACATTGTCAACTATGAATGCTCTTGTCTCTGTGCTATTTTGCAAACCCGCTGAATCTGTTGCTGTTGCATTTAGTGTGTGCTGTCCATTTGTTGATGACCATGGCTCTGAACATGGAGAGGATGCACAGCTAAATTCCTGCAAACCATCCAAGAAAACTGTTATGTTTACCAGGCCTGAAGTTGAATCAGAACTTAAAACTGAGATTGGTGGTGTTCCATCTTTCACAACTGTTCCGTTTGCTGGTCCTGATGCAAAGGATATTGATGGGTTTACTCTGTCCAAAGCCGCTGAAATTGTTTTTGTTGAGCTGACGCCATCTGCATTGTTTGTTGCATTGTAAACAATTGTGTGGTTGCCGTCTGTTAGTATTTCTACATTTGTTGTGCTGGAGCTTACAACTATTGGTAATCCGCCATCTAGTGAATATGTGGTCTTATTTACACCAGATTCTAAATCTGTGGCAGTTAAAGTTACATTAAAGCCTGATATCTGCCAGCTTGCAGGAGCATTGTCTGAAGTTATTGGGACTGTATCATCAATTAGGAATGTGGCAGAGGTGTCGGTTGCGTTGTTTCCGGCTTCATCCATCACAAAAATATCAACTGGACTGTTACCGCTTACTAAGTTTATTGTTCCTGTAAATATTTCTGGACCGCCTGTTAAAGCCACTCCTTCTGCAGTTACACTGCCTGGAACAAGGGGACCAGATTCTGTTATATTTACTGTAACTGTTACAGGAGTATTATTTTGTGTTACATTGTCTGATACTAAAACCGAGTTTATTACTGGAGAATCGTTGTCTATGTGGAATACTTCAGAGTTGTTTGTTTCTACATTTCCAGCTACATCTGTAACAACAACATTCAAAGGTATGTTTACTGCTGGTAGAGAACCATCGAAATTTAGTGTGACGGGACCTTGCCATATTCCGTTGCCTTGATTTACCAAGCTTGTTCCCTTTGCTGTCACAGTTGATACACCACTAAGACTGTCTGTTACAGTTACAGAGACATTGACAATTGTGTTGTTTCTTACATAGTTATCGTAAATTACTATTCCATTTTCACTGATTACTGGTTTTATTTTATCTACTTTTACCACAGCTGTTTTTGTTGCTTCAACTCTATTCACATTATCTGTGGATCTATATGAGATGTTTGTTATTCCGTTTGCAGAAATTGTGAATGGTGCTGTATAGAAATTACCTTCTGTATCCAGATCACATGGTGTTGTTGTGTATGTGCAGTAAACTGTGCTATCTATACCAGAACCGTTACCATCTGTAGCTGTTAATTCCAAAGTAAAGGATGTGTTCAACCAGTTTGGTGTTGAGTTGTCTGCTGTAATTGGATCAAATAAATCTAACTTTATACTGGTTAAATTGTTTAGAGATTCTTGGTGAGCTAGCCTGTCTATGCTGTAGAATTCCAAGTAGTTTGTTGGAGACTCTGTTGATATAACCGGTTGACCATTTGCTCCAACAGATTGCTCTGTGCCGCCATTTATTCTATACCTTATGTTGTTTGAGGTTACACCGCTTCCACTGAAATCGTTTGCCGTCAGGGTTATTGTGAAAGGCGAGGATTTGTATGAATTATCATAATTGTGTGATGTGACAGGTCCCTGGTTGTCAACTTTTATTTGCTGTGTTAGATAAGATGATAAACCGCCATCATTATCCAGTGCTCTTGCCCTTACCCAAACAGCGCTGTCTGTTCCGCTTAGAGGCTCCGAATTCCAGACAAGTGTTGTTGTTGAATTTCCAATATTTGTGAATGCGCCGTCAACACCGTTTGTTGAGTTTAAGGATCGCTCAAATTGTATGTCTACCACAGATCCGTCTATTGTATCTGAGGCTGTTGCTGAAAGGGTTAGATTGCCTTTGAAGAAACCTGTTGAATTTGATCCTGTTATTGAAAGGGCTGAAACTACTGGATTATCATTTACTGAGTTTACCAAAACCGATATTGTATCTGTTACATTAAATTCGCCATCTGAGGCTGTGAATGTCACATTACCTTGGCCATTGAAGTTTGCTATTGCTGTCAGGTTGACAGAGTAACCAGTTATATTTACTAATATAGATGGATTGTCTGAGACTGCTGTGAATGCTAGTGGTGAATCTACATCAGTGAAGAAAGTGTTTAGGTTGCTTAGTGTATCGTTGTAGAGGTCTTCATCTAAACCAATATCAGGCACAGACAAGCTTAGTATTGGCTCATCGTTTACTGGTGTTACATTTATGTTTATTATATTACTATTATTTACTAAACTGCCATCTGAAGCGCTGAACTGAACAGTATTCAAACCTGTGAAGTTTGCTGATGGAGTAAAGGTTACTATTTCTCCTGCTATTACTGGTGTTACATTTACTGGAGATAAAACTACTGAATATACTAGCGTAGAGTTATCAATATCTGAGAAGAATTGTGAAAGATTTAGATCTTGTTGATTATCTTCTATCCAATTCTGCGTTGGAATTATTGGGCTGTTTGGGGCGTCATTAACTGCATTTACTGTTACTGTAACTGTGTTCGATTGATTTGAATTTAGCAGACCATCTGTTGCTGTGAAATTAATTTGTCTTGAGCCTGCAAAGTTTTGATCTGGGATAAAGGTTACAATACCTGTATCTTGGTTTATGTTTACTGTTATGTTTGTGATGTCATCTGAGTTTGATGTCCAGTTCAAATCTGAATTATCTATATCAAAGAATGATGGTGCTAGGTTTACTGTTCCTGTTGTGTCTTCATCAAAATTTACATTTGGAAGTGGCGCAGATAAATTGAATTCTGGGGCGTCGTTGATTGGGTTTACAGTTACCGTTTTAGTTGTTGAGTTTGTGCTGCCGTCTGAATCCACCACTGTTAAAGTCACTTGGAATGCGCCGCCTGCTATGTATGAGTGGGTTGCATTTTGTGTGGTTGCTGTTGCGCTATCACCAAAGTTCCATGAGTAGGAGATTATACTATCGCTTGCTGTTGTTGTGATATCTGTGAATGTTATTGTCTGGTCTTCATCTGGATTTGATGGGCTGAAAGTAAAGTCGACTGATGGGGCTTTGTCGTTTACTGTGATGAAAGGTGAATTAAATAAACTTATAGAGTCGTCTGAATCTGTTACTCTAGTAGCTACTAAATAAGTCCCATTTGCATTGAATGTTGTGTTAGCAGAATTGACCAAACCAGAGTCTAAATCAACTGTGAATGTTCCGTTGTAGTTAAAATCCCATTCATACTTCACAATTGTATCTGGGTCAGAGGATGCATCAGTAGTATATGTTGCTAACTCCCCTTCGTTTATTGTCAATGGGCCTTCACCGCCGATTATATTTGGAGAGTTATCCAAGACGGTGATTATTTGTGCAAAGCTTGCAGTTGTGCCGTCTGAATCTGTGACATTTAGTCTGACTTGGTATGTATTGTTGAATACAAATGTGTGGGTTGGGTTTTGAAGAGTTGATATTGTACCATCACCGAAGTCCCATAGATATGTTGCAAGTTGGTCTATTACAAATCCAGACTGATCTGTGAAATTCACTTGTGTTGTGTTTTCAAATATGTTTGATGTTGGAGTAAATGTGAAAGAAGCCACTGGACCCAAGTCATCAACTGTAACTGCTTGTTGTGACTGTGTCTGTGAACCGTCTGAATCTGTTACTGTCAATGTGGCTGTATATGTTTTGTTTTGATTGTAAATTTTTGTTGGTGCTAAGTCTGTTGAGTTTGTTCCATCTCCAAAGTCCCAGAATAGTATTATAGGCTGGTCGTAGGCTGAAGATGTTGTTGTAAAGTTTATTTGTGTCACCCCTTCCTGCAAACCTGTTGATGGATTAAAGGCGAAGATTGATGTTGGAAGTGTGTCATTTACCACAACTGTTTTTGTTGAAGAGTTCTGGTTTCCTAAATTGTCCTTTACTAAAACTGTCAGTTGGAAGGTTCCGTTTTGTCCGTAAGCGTGGTTTACTGAAGAACCTGTTGCATTTGTGCCATCACCAAATGTCCAAAAGAACGATGTTGAATCCACACCAGCTATGTTGTCAGAGGTTGTTGAGTTGTATTGAACAGGTGTTGCGCTTTCTGTTAAACTTAAAGAACCAACTATGTCGACTGAAGGTGGTGCGTTGTCCAAAGTAAACACAGCGTTTGAGTCATCTGACACCGATTCTGCTCCATCATTTACTGTTATCCTAACTAGGAAAGTTATTCCTGAAAGAGCAGATGTATCCCATTCGTATGTTCCTTCGCCTGCAGGAGCAGAGGCAAGTTCCGCAATCGTATTCCATGCAATCCCATCAGTCGAATATGACAAGTCAACTGTTAATGTGTTCTGGTCAACATCAGCGGATGTCCAAGTTATCTGCTTTATCCCGTTCCATAGTTCTCCGCCATTTGGCTGTGTTACTGATATCACAGGAGGGTCATTTACAGGTGTGATGTTTAGACTTACTAAATTTGATTCTACAAAATCCCCGCTCAAGTCTGTTGCTCTAAACTTTACTGAGTTTAAGCCTGTGAAATTTGCAGATGGTGTGAATGTTATTAGGTTATTGTTTTGGTTGACTACAACATTTACTGGAGAAGTTACAACTGAGAATGTGAGAGTATCTCCAACATCCACATCAGAGAAGAATTGTGAGAGGTTTAAAACTGGTGATGTTGTGTCTTCTGGCCATGTTTGTATTGGGATTGCTGAAGTTGTTGGCGCATCATTTGTGTTGGTTACAGTTATTGTAAAGGATTGTGTGTTTGTTAGTGTTCCATCTGTTACTTGGACTGTGATTGAATTTGAACCGACTTGACTGTTTACTGGTGTCCATGATATAACACCTGTAGATGGATTTACTGTCATGCTTGTTGGGAATGTTATTAGGCTGAATGTGAGTGTGTCCGCATCTACATCAAAGGCATTTACATCGTAGCTGTATGCAGAGTCTTCTGTTGCTGTTGTTATGGCTGTTGATATTATTTCTGGATTATCATTTTGAGGCAGAACTGTTAGATTAACAACAAAATCACCATTTACAGATTTTCCAATGGGGTCTGTTGCTGAAAATATAACTTGTCTTTGGCCAGTGAAATTTGCATCTGGGGTAAATGTAACAATTCCAGTTTGTGATATTGAAATTTGTATATTTTGAACGGAGCTGGCAGAATAGCTTAGTGTGTCACCGTCTGAATCAAAAAATTCTGTGCTTAGATCAGCAGTGTTTGAAGCATCCTCTAGCCAAAATACTCCATTAAATGTTTGTATTGAAACAGGTGGTCTATCTTTTATGTAAGCAAGAGTTGTTGATGGTGTTGAATATGTCTCGCCTAGATAAACTATTGTACCAGATTGCAAAACATTATCTGTGACTGTGGCAGAGGTTACAGTCATGTTTTCTGTTCTTGATTTTGTTATTGTTGAATCTGTTATATTGGAATTGATCACGGTTGAATCTTGTATCACTGAATTCTTTACATTAGATGGGTCTACAAAGGAGTTTACTAGTGTGACATTTTCTAAGTTAGTTTCGATTACAGTTGAGTTGATTAGAACAACATTTTTCAAGACAGAATTTTGTGCAACTGAACCTTGAGATAAGGACGAGTTTTGTAAGTTGGAGCTTTGGACTGTTGAACTGGAAACAGTGGAGTTAACAACTATCGATGTGCCTGATATTGTTGAACCGCCTGACACAGTTGAAAACTCATTTACTGTGGAACCTGAACTTATTGTTGAATCAGATGAAATCTCATTTACTGGGTTGACTGTTAAAGTTATCACATTGCTCGTTTTTGTTTTTACATCCACACCATCTGGCTGACCTTTGTCTGTTGCTATAAACTGGACTGTCCTTGTTTGACCACCATTAGAATTGAAGTCTGGATTTGGTGTTAAGGTTGCAACAAAATTTGATACAGTGACCTGTATATTTGCTGGTTGTGAAACTGGAAGTATTGATTGGAATGGGCCTTCAACATCTGAAAAGTAATCTAGAAGGTTGATTGTTTTTACAGTGTCTTCATCCCATTGCTGGTTTGGTATACTAGTTGATGTTGGGTCGTCGTTGATTGGGGAGACTGTTATTGTAAATTGTGTTGTCGCTGTTTTGCCGTCAGAATCTGTAAGTGTTAGTGTTAGAGTATTTGTTCCAGAAGCTTGAGGAACTGAGTTTATTGTTAATACATCTGTGGCTTGGTTTAAGGAGGCAGATAATAGTGATGTATCCACGCCAGAAACAGACCATACCAAACCGTTTCCATCTGCTGCCGGACCATCTTCTTCATCTGATTCCAAAGAAGTGAGATCAACTGTTATTGGATTTGTAAAGTCTTCTGATTCTAAAGGAGTTGCTAAGCTTGCTATAATCACAGGCGCATCGTTAACTGCGTTCACATCTACTGTTTTTGTGGTTGTATTAACTGAGCCGTCTGCGTCTGTTACTGTAAGCGTGACTGTTTTGGAGCCAGGTGTTTTGAATGTTGTTGAAGCTGACTGCCCTGTCTTTGTTTCCTCACTGTTGAAGTTCCAGGAGTATGTGAATGGCGTGTCTTGGCCTGATGGTGTTGTTGCTGTGAATGTTGTTGACTGGTCTTCTGTTGCTGTTGTTGGTGAGAAATCAAGGCCTGTTGGAACTGTATCTGAAACTGTTATTGTTCTTGTGAATGAATTTGATGTCCCCCCATCTGCCTCTTTTACAACCAGGCTAACTGTGTATGTTTTGTTTTGTGCAAATGTGTGGGTTGGGTTTTTTTCACTTGATGTTTGACCATCACCAAAATCCCACAGCCATTGTGTTACACCGTCGACGCTTTGAGAGAAATCTGTAAACTGGACTGATAGTGGCTCTGTACCTGAAAGCGGTGTTGCTTGGAAATTTGCTGTTGGCTGGCCGGCATCGCTAACTGAGATAAAATCAGTTTTTGCTATAGAGACTGGTGAACCATCTGAATCTGTGACTGTTAAGGTTACATTATATTTACCATTATTTGGATATGTGTATGTTGGGCTTTGCTCTGTTCTGGTTGCACCGTCACCAAAATTCCAGGAGTATGTGAATGGTATGTCTGAACCTGAGATGGATGATGATGGTGTGAAAGCGACTGTTACAGGTTCGATGCCGCTTTGTTTGTCTGCTGAGAAATCAACACCAGTTGGCGCTGTATCTGAGACAGCTATTGTTAGTGGTGATGCCTGAAGCTCTGTTGATGTTGAAGGATCGACTTGACAATCTGTAACTTTTGATTTGACATCAACTATGTAAGTTCCTTGTTGTGTTGGTGTGAATGAGAAAACAGCGTCAGCATTTGAGGCTATCAAAGGTGATACTTGAATAACCTGTGGAGAACCGAAATTAACTCCATCCTTTTTTACAGTGAAGGTGACATCTGTTGTGTATGAATATGCATCTTGCAAAGCTGAAGGTATTGGCACAGGATCGCTCGGGTATCCAAGAGCTGCCTTTATGTTTGCTGTGACCGTGACTGCTGTATTTTCTGATGTAGATGTTGTTGATGGACTCAGGGAGTTTATTGTGGCATTTCTGTTTGAGTGAATTGAGAATGGGATGTCATAGGCGATTGATCCTGTTTCTGCTCCTGTAAAATCAGCTATGATTATTTTTGGCCTTTTACATGTGGCGTAATCAAATTCCACATAGGAACCTGCATCTGTTGTTGTATACTGAAGGGAATTTGAAGATCCTGAAGAATAAATTGTTCCGCTATCAGCATAGGCGGAGCATGTTGCATCTGTACATTTTAAAATTGTGGTCTGGAATGGTGTATTGGAATTTAGAACTGTTGTGAAGGAAAAGGCGAATGCAGAGACAGATAGGGATATAACTAGCACTGCTACAAGGACTATAATGAATCTACTCTTCAGGCTACCATTCATTTGTTTAAAAGACATGTCACTACTCCCAAATTAATCTAAGTGCTAGAATAAAGTTGAGACTAAGCTTTATAAGACTTTTGGTCCCCAACAGAAAGGTTTTTAAAGGCAACTGGGTTAACTGCTGTCCCCCTATATAGTATAGATAATTGGCCAGAAACGGCTTAATTTTGAAACATTTATAAGTCTAGAGGTCTATTATTAGAAAATATGATTATTCCTGTAAGATGCTTTTCGTGCGGTAAACTGATTGGCCAGTTCTGGGAATCCTATAAGGAAAGGGTAACGAAGGGTGAGGATTCCAAGGCTGTTTTGGACTCTCTTGGAATTGAGAGATTTTGCTGCAGAAGCATGTTTATTTCTAATGTCGACCTTGTAAAAGAGATCGGACAGTTTGTGAAATAATAGATTATGGGTAGACTTTTTAATGCTTTGGTTTTATCCTTTGGCCTTTATGCATGTTCTGATAAAATAGATTCTTCTCCTGCTATTGATACTACTCACAAAGTTGGCGGTGCCGTTGAAAAGCAATATATAGACCCTCCAAAAACTTTGCAAACTATTGATATTTCTCAAGCCGAGAGGGTTGAATTATCTGATCTTAGACCACGTTTGATAAGATCTTATGAAGGGAAACCCGTTTATTTTGCAACAGATAGACAACTATCAGCTCTTTGTGGTGCTAGGGAAGATGCTGGAAAAGACTTTTTTCAGTTAGCGTTTGATTTGGATGATAGGAGGGAAACTCCTGAGATAGTGTCTAGGACACCTGATTTAACTGGTGATAAAATCAGTTTTTCGCTGGATGTGGAAAGCGCTCAGGATATTGCTAAAAGAGGGTATGCTCTGTTTCTTGGTGTCGTGAGGGATGAGAACTTTGAGCTACATTATATATTCGATCCCAACAGTAGAAGTGGAGCATCTATTCCCCTAAGGAACATTGAGATGAAAAAAAGTTTTTTTATAGAGAGCTTTGATAGTGTACCAAGCATGGAAATAGTGAAGTGAGCAAGCTCCAGAAGGGTTT
>JACQNV010000073.1 GCA_016202865.1 Candidatus Aenigmatarchaeota archaeon | reverse complement strand
CGAAGAAAAGAATTTAATACTAGCTTCTATATATGAAATTATCTAAGTGGTGGTCTACCCCTTCCAGAACCTTCTATTCTTCGCATATTGTCTTTCTGCATCTAATATTACATGGAAAAGATCTTCGCCGAAAGTTGGTTGGACACCGACTTTGTCGGTGTCGGCCCTTTTAAATTTTGACAAAACCCGTTTGGCTGTTGCAACGCCTATTCCCCTTCCAGCCATAACTTTCACCGCATCCAGACCATATGTTATAACCAAGCTCCCAGAGTCCATTGTTATGTTTACCCATTTCTTTTCCTGTTCTGTGAGTTTTTTGTTCTCCGAGTTTTTCTTAACCAGTTTTCTGGCATCTTCTGCATATTTAGCAGGAACAGCGCCAACCAATCTAGCTCCACATACTGGGCATATAATAGCTTTTGGTAATAGTTTGACTGTGTAGACAGCTGACCATTTTCCACATTGACAACAAACAAGCCCGATTTCTGTGTTTTCCAGTCTGTGCTTGAATATTTCAAAAATTTCTTGAGTTGGCTTTTCAGGCGGCACAATCTCATATCTTTTTGTCAGGCCAAGTTTTCCTAGAGGCGATGGGCCTTTTTTTATTTCCATTTTAAAATAACCTTTCTTTATCAGATCCAAAATGTCTTTTGTGTTTTCTATGTCCAGCTTGTCTTCAAAAATTTCATTTAGAGCTTCTTTGTAAGCAGGTGATTTGGAGTAGACTTCTATTATTTTTTTCAAATATGCCTTTCCATAATCAGCGTCCTTGGAAATTATTCCAAACCTCTTGGCTACATGCAGGAATCTCCACCTGAACATTTCTGTGTTGGTGAGATTTAATTCTAGTAGGCTTTCAAGTTGGTTTGGTTGTATGTTTTTGAATGTTTCAATGACCTCTTTCCACTGAAAACTTTGCAGAGTTAAAATTATCCTATATGGATCTGTTTGCAAACCAACTGATCCAATTTTATTTATGAGTAAGGTTGTAAGTGCGCGGCCTATGGTATCGTTTATCAGTGAGCCAAAACATGTGTGGAAAATTAATCTATAGTTGCTGTCATCTGTATCTTCAGGTTCGATGGTTTCAATTAAAATGTTTTTGCTGTCCGGGACAAACCCAAATTTTATCTGGTCCTTTACTAAATTTAAAATTGTCTCAGCAGACTCTGTTGAAATTGGATATTTATTCTTTAGAAAATCCAAAATGCTTTTGTCTTTTTCTTTTGTGAGAGCTTTCTCCGCGACTTGCCTCCTTATTTCAGCAACTGTTTGGGCGACCTCAAATGGAACTGGTATTAACTCACCTTCCCAAGCCGGTATGGCAGCTTCCAAACCTCCAATTGCTTCAACATAAAGTCTGTCGTTTCTCAATTCCAAAATTTTCCAAGTCTGGCCCTTACAGATTATATTTGTTCCAGGACTGCCATTCAAAGCAACAAACTCCGCATCTAGATTTCCAACAGGTTGATTGGATATTATATCAAAAAGCTGGTAATTTTTGACATCAGGAATGGTTGACAGGTTCCTATAATAATATTCCCAACCCCTTTTCTTCCTTCTTATAAAAACTTTTCCTGGTGTAAATTTATCACCGACAAAAACATAACCCAGTTTGTCCATGAACATGCAAACTTCAAAAAATTCATCTTTTGTTAAATTGTGGAATGGGAAGGCGCGTTTAATAAGTTCAAAAGCCTTTTCGAATTCTATATCTCCCTCAAGAGATAGACCAACTATTTGGTGGCCGAGTACATCCAAAGATTTTCCATATGTTGGAGTTTTCTCTATCTTTCTTTCCAATCCAAGTTTTGCTATTGCTGTTGATTCAAAAACATCATCTGTCTCACCTGTTACTATAACCCCTTCTGAAACCCTTTTTAGGTCATGGCCACTCCTGCCAATCCTCTGCAAGAGTTTAGATACTTGACGCGGGGACATGAACTGAAGAATAAAGTCTATTGAGCCAATATCTATTCCCAGTTCAAGCGAAGATGTGCAAACAAGGTGACTTATCTCTTTATCTTTAAACTTTTGTTCCGCCTCTATCCTTACGCTTTTAGCCAGAGATGAGTGATGAGCTTGTACATTAGAGTCGAGAAGCTTTAGCCTTGATGAAAGGACTTCAGCAGATTCCCTTGTATTGGTAAATATTAAAACAGAGTCTTTGTCCTTTGATATGTCCCAAATTTTTCTTAACCTGGAAGCCACCTGCGGAGACACTCGGCCTGTTTCCATTATTTCTTTGTCTCCCTTTTGGAATACAGGAGACTCGACAGTTATATCTATTCTTTTCCCGCCCGACACATCAACTATTTCAACTTGCCTCCCACCAGACAAAAATTTTGACACTTCCTCTTTGCTGCCAACTGTTGCAGAGAGACCAACTATTTGGAAATTTCCAGCAAGCTCCCTTAACCTCTCTAAACCAATAGACAACTGGACACCCCTTTTGCTTCCAACAAGCTCGTGGATCTCATCAACAATTACATATTTTATATTTCTCAGGTGTTCTCTCATCACTTTTCCAACGAGAATTGATTGCAATGTTTCTGGCGTGGAAATAAGTATGTCCGGCGGATTCTCTGCTTGTTTGCTTCTTTCGTACTGGCTTGTGTCTCCATGCCTTGTTGAAATATCTAGATTAAGTTTTGAGGCCCACCAAAGAAGTCTGTCATGAAGATTTCTGTTAAGCGCACGCAGAGGAGTTATATAAAGGGCCGATATTGGTTGATGTTGCTCCTTGACAAGTTTATCAAATATTGGTAGCAAAGCTGTTTCTGTTTTTCCAGATCCAGTTGATGCTAAGATAAGCACATCTTTCCCCTCAGAAATGTGGGGCATTGCTTTTGACTGTATTGGTGTAGGTGAGCCAAACCTCTCTTTAACCAAATCCCCCAACTCCTTGGAAAACTTATCAAACGGCATAGTAAACTGTTTCTTTGGGTACTGTAGCCTTTCTTTCGAAAGAAAGGCTAGATTTTGGAAAACTTATCAAACGGCATAAGCTTTATGTATAACGATATAACATTGTTATATATTTCTAAATGAGTTTATGTTAATTTGCAATATACTACCCCCAACTACACTACTAATATTATACTAAAATATAAATAGTGTATGAAAATCCAAACTCTTATTTTTCTTCTGGTTATACTGGTTACAATTTCCGGGTGCTCTCAAATACAAGAGAAGATTAAACAACCAATAATAAAAACTGATAACCAAACCCTGATATTCAACAATACGATAATAGGTTTTGAAGTTGAAAAAAACCATACAGCTATAGTTGAATATTCTAGCGACAAGATTTCATGGAAACAAGTTAACAGAAATCAATTCAGCACAAACAGTAGCCTTCTATTTAATATAGAAAATATAAATGACGGAGAATATTTTTTGAGGCTAACTGATTTTGAAAGTAACTTATCTAACACAAAAAAAATTATAATATCAAGGCCGCCAAAATTCGATTTAAAATACAAACTTGAGCTAGAAAATAAAACACTCTCCCTTTCCTTTTTCCCGGAAAACTTATCAGGAGAAGTGAGACAGTTTAACTGGGATCTTGATGGTAAAAGGATAGAATCAGAAAACATTACAATATCTTACACAGGACAAAACATAACAACTACTCTTACAGCAACAAATAGCTATAACCTGACAGTAAAAAAAGAAATGAGTCTGAATAATAGTATTCTTGAAAATACTCAATACTGTATTGTAAAAGACCTAGAAATAAAAAATTCCGGCGAAACTGAATATGAGTATAAGTCAGTTGTCTTTGATCTTTACAATATAAGAGTAAATGTCGGTCCTCAGAGATCAAAACCTATTCTTGGAAAGGTTATAAAATCAGAAAGCGACAAGGTTGTCCTGGGTTATGGTCTTGAACTGATTGGAAGTTTTTATGGTGACATATCAAGATGTGAAAGCGGTCAGCTGGTAAAAGGAACAAGAATATTTTATCAAGATGGTGAGTATACAGAATGGTTTGATACAAACTATCCAAGTAGACCTGGACCCAAAGGTCCTTGCCCATATAACTCAACGGTTTTCTGTAATGACGATTATTCAATAAATGCAAAGCAAAAATCGCCTGTATTGGAATCAGGCAACAAAACAATTTACTGGTATGATATCCCAAATATTATGTTACCTGTGAATTTTTTCCCTGTAACAATAAACCAGACATTTGTCTCTTATATTGGCGGGGATAACGGGTATTGTTGGATAAAATGGAACTTGTATGGTGAATATGAAAAGGATCTTAAAGAAAAAAACCCACTAACAGCTGTCATAGACTCTGCTAAATGCTTTGATCCTGAATTGCCTGTAAAATATAACACTGTTAAATAGCACAAATCCCCTTTTATCCCTTTCTAGCAAAACCTAATTACTAATTAGATGATGCTATGGACAAAGAAATTTTGTATGATGATGAAGCTGGGCTTGAAAGTATAGATTGGTCTAGCCAAAGAGAAATAGTGGCGGTCTTTGCTGATATTGCTGGTTTTTCTGATGCCACGACAAAACTGAAAGCAGCTGGAAAAACAGTATGGAGAGATGTTAAAACCAGGATAGAGGAAATACGGGTAGATGTTGCAAGTAAGTACGATGCTGACATCCCAATGCCAGAAGGAGATGCTTATTTTTTCAGTTTGGGCCTTTTCAGGCACGAAGATAACCGAGTTAGGGGGGCTCAGTTGGCAATAGAGTTTAGAGACAGAATAAAGAATGATCCTGTTTTAAATGATCTCAAAAGCCAAAATCCAGAGTTAGGTCAGTTAACGCTCCATATGGCTGTTGATTGTGAGCCAAATGCAGAGGTCTTTCTTACTAGACCAGAATTGGGAAGGGCTGGTTATGAAGTTATAGGTGAGGGGATAAATCGAGCAGCTAGAGTTATGAAGTTTGAGGGAGCTAAACCATGGGAGATTTACACAAGCGGAGATTTCGCACTAAGTGTGGGGCATAGAATAAAGGTGGCTCCTGTTAAAAGAAAAGAAAAAAGACCCGGAGAATTCGCTGTGAGGGAAACCCTTAAAGGTGTTGGCACTGTTGACCTCTGGCAAATAACAAATATTAAGCCCGGGGTTCCAAAGGGACGCGCATTAACAAAAACAGGACTTCTCGGAAGAGATTCTGAACTGTCAGCATTATATCAATCGGTCTCTGATTTAGATCAGGGAAAACCATTTGTTAGAACACTAAAAGAGGAGGCAGGTAGCGGTAAAACTCGCATACTACATGAGCTTAAGGAAAGAGTATTAAGAGAAAGGTCTGATACCTTATTTATTGGTCTTAATTTTAGCGAACTGGATAGAGAAGTTCCATATTCAGCAATCAAAGAAAGGTTTATAGCTAACCAACTTTCCCCAGAGCAGCTAGATGCCTTGAGAGATGATATACCCTTTATTCAGGACATAATCGATCCAACCAGACCAAAAACAGAATATTTAATAACCACAGAGAGAAGGCATAGAGCCCTTTACAAACTATTGCAAGTTTTGGGAGATGGTAAGCCTGTAGTTTATGTGGCAGAAGATCTTCATTGGGCAGATAAAGAGTCTTTGCAATTCTTTGAATATGCTTCCGAACAGCTTGAGAAAGATAAATCAATTCCTGTGGGTCTAATTGTAACAACAAGGCCAGATATAAAGAAAGATATTGGCCAAAGGTTACATCTAAGCCCTCTTGACAAACAGAATAGCAGAAAGATTCTCCAAGCAAGGTTAGGGCAGTTGTATAAGGAGCTTGAAGAAAATGAAGGTGGCCAAGAAGCTATAGAAAAGGCCATAGAACTGTCTGAAGGCAATCCTTTTGTGCTTGAGCAAAGGGCCCAAGCATATATTCAATCAAGAAAGCCGGATGCCATTATTTTAACTCCAGAATCACTTTCCCAAATAATAAGGTCTAGAAAAGACAGACTTACAAGAAAAGACCTTCAGATTGCTCTGGAATATATTTCTGTTTTAGGGTCTTATTCCCGCGATTTTGATTCAACTATTCTTCTCCGATCCTGCCCAGTTGGTATAACCCAAAGCACATTAGATGAATTGGAACAAGATGGTTGGATAACGCCAGCAGGAAACGGAAAATACCAGATAGTACATCACACAATCCAAGACGCCTTATACAAGGAATTAGGTAGCAGAGTAAAGGCTGTTCATAGAAAAATAGCTCTTGCCCAAGAAGCCAAATGTTTTGGAGATGCAACAAAAAGGATAGAGGAGCTAAGCGGCCTAAAAGCAGACGAATCTATAGCCAGGTTTCTTTTTGCAGAAGACGATGTGAATAAAAAGCGCGAAATTATTGAAGAATTTTTGGCCAAACATATATCAGAGGCAACAAAAAAACCAATTACAGCAGAACAACTTGAGGCAGTTGTTGAAAAAATATTTAGGGAGGTGTTGTCTGTAGAAGAGTTAGCCTTCCACTGGGAACATTCTAACAATCCAGAAAAGCCAGAGGAAAGGCTAGCTGCAGTTGCTTACCTTGAAAAGTCGAGAGCCAAGTTTGTTAATGATCCGCATCAATCAGCTAGATGTTGTCAGCGTGCCATAGACATTTTAACCAGTGAAATAGAGAGACTTCAGGATAGTGTTTCGCAACCTTTGAAGTCAGATGACATAAGAAACAGGGTTGAGAGAAAGATGAGAATAGAGACTGCTCAAGCAATTATTTATAACAACCAATTTGGCGATTATAGAAAAGCCGGGGAAATATACAAAAAGCTTCTTGTAATGGCCCAGAAATTGGGTAAAACAGCCGATTCACAAACAAGCGAGTTAAGGTTAAGATATGGTATTTCAAGCATGCATCTGGGTGATTTTGATGAAGCGGAACATGTTTTCAGGTCACTGGAGCATCTTGCTAGAGCAACAAGAGGCATAGACACCAGCTCAGATTATTTTCTCATAGCTGCTCAAGCCAATTCGTGCCAAAACCTATTTCAACAGTATGCTAAAGGTGAGGATAAGAATAAGAAACTGCTTAGAAAAGCATTGAAAGCAGCAAAATCTGCAATATCATCTGTAGACGACCATAAAGGCAGGATGCAATTAGAAGGAAAGCCAACAGACCCGCGTATTGAGGCCGGTGGTGTGTTCCTAATTAATGTGAATGGGTCAATTTTATCAGAACTTGGAAGATACAACGAAGCCATAAGGTCGTTTGAAGCTTACTTACAGTTAGTTGATGGAAACATAGGTCAAATGGCAAGGGTTAACAACAATATTGGAGATTGTCATCTTCGTAATGGTGACCCAGAGTTAGCAGAACCCTATTTATTGCGATCTTTAGAGTTGGCTGATCAATCAAAACAGAGCTCAACTGCAGCTAGGGTATATAGAAATTTGTGTGAAATAGCCCTTAAAAGAGGGGATAAAAAAGCTGATGAGTATGCAGCCAACGGGTTGAGGCTAGCTAGCCTAGTGTGGGGGGAGGAAGATGCTGAAAGTATAGCTAGAGATATAAAGAGACTTTACAAAGATGCCAAAAAGCAGTTGCCAACTGTTTAAGCCTTATGAAACAATTATAAGCCAATTTTGACCTTCTTTCAGCCTAAATAGATTGTTTCACAGTATGATATATAGCCTTGAAATTGTTTCACTGAAGGAATATATATACCCTGAAACAATTAGTTATCAATTGTATTTTAAAGAAGCCCAAGGGCTCCCTTTAAAGTATATAATATAATAGGAAGCTTGCAATGGCCCAAAACCAATAACACTGTTATATCT
>JACQNV010000074.1 GCA_016202865.1 Candidatus Aenigmatarchaeota archaeon | reverse complement strand
GATTTCGTCACCTTTTTTAATGTCCTTTTTTGCTATCCCAAAAAAGTCGCGGATAAATGTATTAGGATCGCATGAATGATTAACGAATCTTGCAGGGGGTCTAACCAGAACTCGTTTATCGCCGTTGTAATAAATATATTTTTTATCTTCTTCCGATATTTTCTCCGCTTGCTCTGGAGTTAATATAGGAGAATCGCTCCAGTCTAACACAACTTCCCCCCTTTTAAAATCCCGTGCTGCAAAAACACCTTTGCCATCGATTTCCGATCCTTTAACGATAACATTCATATTTATTTTCCTTCCACCGAAAAATAAGATCTATTGCTATCGGTGCCTTTCTATGAAATCCCTTGCATATTCTGTGCTAACACCTTTTTTGTCAGCCTCAGCCAACTCTTCTCTAGTCAACCGTAAATAAAGAGGATCCTCTGTAGCAATATATCGTCCAAAGTGGCCTAGAGCCATTCCAATTTGTATTTCGCCTTGTACAAATCTTAAAAAATCTAAAGTCCGATCAACAATTTCCATGCTTAATTTTACAGAATAAGCTTTTAAACGCTATCTATGAATCTATTCTTTCTTTTCAACTTTAGGCTTTGCCTCTTTTTTAGGAGCTGCTTTTGGCTTCTCAGTTTTGCCTTCCTCAGCCTTATCAGTCAATTTCTTCTCTTCTTCAGAAAGCTTTTCCTCTTGTTTTGCAGGCTCTTTTTTAGCTTCAGTTTTGACTGCTTTTGGATCCTCCTTCTTAACTTCCTTTGGTTTTTCAGCTTCTTTCTTTTTGGCTTCTTGTTGCCTTTTCTCAGCATCAGCTTTCTTTTGCTTCCTCAATTCCTCAGCTTTTTTGATATCTTCGGCTGTTGGCACCTTTAATTCAAGTTTTTTCAATAACTCATCTTCTTTTTTAAGTAAATCCAAAACATCAGAATCGGGTGCATCGGCCTTTATTGTAAGTTTCAGTTGAAGGGGTTCTAAATGATCAACATTGCACTTCCTTCTCCTCACGCCGCTGAGTACTCTGGGTCCTGTGACAAGAACATGGTCGCCGTCAACCTTGTTTACAACAACGCAAAGTCTGCCTGCTTCCCTTCCTGCTGTCTTCAAACACACCCTGCCGTTTTCAAATAATGACATAAGTTACCTATATTTACTAACCAAGATTTAAAACCTTTTGTTTTATTCTAATCTTTAAGCATGATGGACATAAATTGCCACCATAAGACCTAGTAGGCCTGAGTTTGGTCTTTGCCAATTTTGATATGCCTGAAGGCCTCAATCTAGGAACGCCGCCAAGCTCCGATTTGCATGAAGCGCATTTTGCTGGTTCTGGTCTGCGCCTTTGATAAAGTATTGTTGGCCTGCCCCCAGGTGTCCTCCTCTTCAATTGTCTTAATGATCTAGATCTCAATGCTGGTCGCGGCATACTTAAAGACAACTGCGCTTTCTTTAAGGAATCTTTCCTTTTATACTCACGCAATTGGTATCAGTTCTATACTAGTGATTACAATAGTATGATATCTATAATTTATAAATGCATTGTTTCTGCGCTTAAACAGAAATCGGTAATTTCACATTTCTGTCTGGTTTCCAGATCTCAAAGCCCCTCTTTCTTCCGTAAGTTTCCAATCCTTTCAAAACAACATCGCTTCCAAATTTGCTGATAAGGAAAAGGACGCCTTTTAGCGGACCGTTAAGCAGCTTCCACATATTCTCCTTTACTTGCAAGACATTATGCCTCCAGCACCTGTAAATAAAGTTAAACCTGGCCTCATCGAGCATCTCATCTGCATTGAAAGCTTCATTCCCTCTTAACACGCCTATTGGAACAAAGGCAAGCGGAGCCAAGCTGCAGCGCTGGTTTGGCAAAGCCTCCATCATATCTATAAGATGTATTGTTTCCAAGACATCATCTGTTGTTTCCTCTGGTAAGCCTGTAATTAATGTGTAAGCAGGGAACCAGTAGCTTTTATTAAAGTTGTGAAGAGATTCAATAACAATTTCCTGCCAATCGTCTGGACTTAGTGGCCTCACCTTTAGTGGCATATACCTTTTCATCAGTTTTGGTGAACCTGTTTCCAATCCCTGTTGTATTCCGATCCAGTGGTGTGGTCCACCTCTAAGTATTTTGGATAAATCAGCAATTAGCTGCGGCTCTGCTACAGCCGGCGAAATGCTTCCATGTGTTGGATTTGCTGTTTTGACCCCCGGAATGCTCATTATCATTGTAAACAAATCCTTTATCGCATCGACATTTGGGTTCATCATCATCGGATCCTTTCCTGTGCTCTCAAATTTATACATGAACATATCATCAGTATGCACCCAGACATTCGCCTGCCCGTTTTTAACATTCAACTCTATCTCTTTCCTGACAGTATCAAATGGTAAGTACCTGTTTGCTCTCAAAGTAACTTCGCAGAATTGACAACCACGGCCGCAGCCTCTCATAACCTCAATTATACCGCTTGTGCTGGGGCCAACTATAGAAGGTATCTGATCTGCTTTTGGACCGCCCCTCAGCTTAATTACTCTTGGCTGGTTCCCTTGTATTATATCCTTGAAAACAGAACCGATCTGCAAATCAGCTTCCCCAAAAACAATATGATCAATGTGATATTCGTCCATGTACTGTGGATTATATTCCAACTGCCACATTCCTGGTCCACCGATAACTGTTTTGTACTTATATTGCGGTCCCCTCGGCAAACTTTTTAGCAAATCCAAAAACCTTTTCTTTGTGTAAGATGTGTTGCCATAGCTAAACATCAGACTTACAGGACCAAGGCCTAGCGGATCCATGCCATGGAGCCCAACAATCTCTGTGTCAGGCCCTATAAATCTATCGACATGTTTTGGGTGGGCAACAACAATATCTTCTCTTCTAAAATCTCTAAGAAGACCGGCCTCTATTTTCCTCAGACCATAAGGTGCAAACTTGCTCTGGCCATCAATATCAGGGCATAGAGGAGCTATAAAATTAAACAATGTTTCTGGAACCCTTTCAACAGGGACACAACTCAAGAAATTACCCAAAGGAATATTCCTAAACTCGCTAAGTAATGTATGATCTGCAAGCAAAACTATTTTTGTCATAGGCCACCAACAACATATTGAAGTAGATTTTCTGCTCAAGTGGTTTAAAACCTATTTCAACCTTTATATTTACTTAAATAATATATTTTTCTATACATTTATAAGCGTTTTATATGGCAAAAAGCAAGCACAGCTACAACAAATACATTCTGATTTTAGCAATCGTAGCAATTGTGATCAGCCTAATTTCTACTGTTTTCAACCAGCTAAATATCAACCAAAAATCAGATTTTGAGATACAAACCAGTTCAGGTAATTTTACCACTGATGGACTAAAAGCATTCTCCCTTGATGGTTTCGTAAAAGCCAAAATAGATGTAATAGAAAACTCTCTTGTTATAAGTTCAGGTTGCAAAGGAGTATTGATGACACCAACTGAACAGCAGGTATATTCCATCCTTATCGGGCTTGGCAATGTGACAGATTTCAGGCCGCAGACACATGATTTGATAAAAGAAATTTTTGACAACTACAAAATCGAGCTGCTTCAAGCGAAGATAGAAAGAGAAGAAGATGAGATTTATTATGCACGACTTATAGTCAGGCAAGGAGACAAAATACTCAGTTTGGATTCAAGACCAACAGACGCAATCGCCACTGCTTTGAGATATGGAAAAGATATTTTTATTAGCCAGGAAGTTTTGGACAAAAAGGGAAAAGATATTTGCGCAAAGCAATAATTAGACACAAATTTACACAATCCCATCAGAACTCTTTTTATCTAACGGTTTTCCCTCTTGTATAGTTGTCCGATAAATAATAGTAATATTCTGAGCAAAATCACCAAATGCCTCAGCTTCTGCAATAAGAGCAGTCTGAACATCTACTCCATTCAAATTCATCCTACCTAAACCAACTCGCCGTCTAAACTCTCCATCAACCATTTCCCCAAACTCTATTGTGGGTTCAGAATCAGAACCATAAACTCTAATTGCAGGTCTATAATTATCGTGGAAAGCCGCGAATCCTGCCTCTGGTACATCCGATAATATTGCTCTAACCTTTGCTTGATAGTCTGTCATTTTAACACCCTATATAATAGAATAAGTGTTAGATTTAAAAGCGTATGAGTTTAATCTCTGATTTGTTTAATTTTTCTGAGGCGTCTAAAAATTCGCATCAATTACTGCCTCTGATTTTTTCCCCAAAAAGCCATACCCCTTCATATCTCTCCCGTCAAAATTTGTATTCCAAAAAAACATACCATCAAAACCTTTTGAGGAATCGAAAACTTGCCTGAAGTAAGCTTCCTGAGCAGCTTCGCCCTCTTCACCGCGTCCAGGATAACCAACCTCGCTCATGTACAATCTTCTTCCAAGCTTTCTTGCCAAAGCTCGAGCTTCTTGCGCATTTGATTCAAACTTATCCTTCTTCCAATATGCGCTAATTCCAATTGAAACCCTGTCCAAATCCTCCCAAGGAACCTTCTTGAAAGTGTCGTGGTTTGCGCCATACACAAGCTCGCCAGAGTAAATGTTTTTAACTCTCCTTACAATTTCCTTCCACTCTTTCCTTCTAATTGTCCCATCAAGCTCTGTGCCTATAACCAACATGTCTACACCATTGTTTTGGGCCATAGCCGCATAGTGTGTGATAAAATCAGAATAGCTATCAAACCACCTAGTCCAATCTAAATCAGACTTGTAAGCAATCCTACCTCTCCATTTCCCATTTTCTAAATCAACATGGGGTTTTAGAACAGCTCTCATGCCTCTGGAATGTGCTTTTCCAATAACCCTTTCAACGCCCCTATCAGAAGGCGTTCTAGAATTGGACGGTCTTATATCAACTGATTGTAAATCCTTTTGATACCAAGTAGCCAACACAGCAATAGAATCAACACCTAAACTATCCAATCTATCCAGTGTTTTATCCACAACAGGTTTCTCATATTGGTCATTCCACCAAGATGTCAACACAACACCCTTCATGAAGCTGTTATCTTGTTGTGGTCCGTTAGATTCACTACGATCCCTACAACCTGCTAAACCAGCAACTCCAAGCGCTCCAGTTAAAACTAAGCCTTTAGCTACATTCTTTGTAGTTTCCAAAAATCCCATATTTAACAGTTGGAGGTAAGGCTTATAAATTGTCAAAATTCTAAAAATAGAGAGAAATCCTTATTTCCCAATAAACTTGCCTGTTGGTAAGGATGGTGGAGCCTCAACATTTGTAGGAACAGGTTTGTTACCTTCGCCTGATATTGTGTCTAATAAGCTAGTGCCCTTTGCTGCTTGCGAAAGAGGAACAGCAGTTGCTTTTACCTTAAACTTAACTGTTTTCTCAATACCAAGCAAGCTATGATCATTAGCATGTAATTCAACTTTTACTGTGTGTTCTCCTGCAGATAACCCCTTTATTGTGTAGCTGTTTGTTGAAACAGGTATGTATGTTCCTCCATCAACATATAGATGGAAGTGCCCTTCGCCCTGGACATTTTTGTCAGAAGGCGCAACTACTTTTAAATTGGTTGAAAGCTTGATTGTGACATCTGGTCCAGCAACTTCTTGTCCTTCTGTTGGCGATGTGATTGTCAAAGAGTTGCTTTGAGTGCATCCGCTAACCAAAACGATTGCAATGACCAATAGACCTAGTAACACTATTTTATTTTTCATATTACAGCTGGAAACTGATATTATCAATTTCAATCCTTTTAACTAACTGCAAACTCTGTTGCTTGTGCAATATTGGGATAAGCAGTCGCCGTTGTAAGTGCATGGATCTCCACTTATCCCGTTTATTATATATTGGTAAACATTATTTGTTTCATCTAGTTCTAATATAACATCATTTGGATCGGCACCTAATGTAATAGTTTTAGCTGTCGGATCGTATGGAAGAAGATACTGTAAAGTTTCTGTTGAACCTGCATTAATTAATCCTGATCCACCGCCTATTATTGTTGTTTGTCCTCCGCCAAACAGTTTTTGCATACCAGCATAGTCAACTTCCATATCTGGAATATCAGCGTCTTGGTTTCCATCATTCCTTACATTAACCAATATTTGTAAATCTGTATAAACAGCGGTTGAAACAGATACAGAATCCACAACTAAATCAGGGCCTTGTATTGGTTGTACAGTAACTGTAGGCACCGCGATTCCACTAGATCTTGGAGGCAATGTTGGTCTTCCTCCTGATACTGTTCCTGGATAAGCAAGAGTACAATCACCGCTGACTTCAACTAATCCCGTGGTTCCTATGTCTGTTTGTTGGGCTTGTATTGCCGACATTTGTGATAATGGTCCGGTCCAATCCTGTTTCATCGCGTCCCATCCATAGATATTCCCGTATGTACAACTTCCACTGACATCATCTAGGGTAAGTCCTTCAAACCAAGGACCTGTGAACAACAAATTGTAGCCATCTACGAAGTTTGTCATGCTGAAAACCTGCTTCAAAAATGTGGGATCTTTTAATTGTTGAATAGAATATGATGGGAAGTAGTAGATTAGCTGTCCGGATTTTGTTGATTCTGCAAAGCCGCCTAAAGACAAAGCGTAGTTTTGGTATCTAGGGTCTGTAGACATCCTATCAGAGAAATCTATGCAGTCTTGTGGCTGGTTTTGAGGAGAAACTCCTGGGTAACAATCTACAAAAGTCTGCTGTAAAGGATCTAATAACCAGAGAACTCTGAAATCTGTTGTTGGGTCTATTGTTGAGCTTGGATGTTGGACTCCTGCACTAGTGAAAATGGAACTAAGAAGATTTAAGCCCTGTTCAACTTCTATAACCAGCCATGCATCCCCGCTCTGATCCAAATTCCAGCCCTTCTGTAAGTTAGCAGGTGGGTTTGGTTGCCCTGTTGGTGGATAAAGCGGCGGTGTTGAAGATATTTGTCCGCATGGAAGTTTATCGACAGACAAAACTAAAATTGTTCCCTCTAAATTGGATGGATTGTTTTGATCTATGCCTATTTTTATTTCTTCATCACAGTTGAATCCAGTAAATGATAGTTTAACCTGTTCAGTATCACCTGATACTACAGATCCTATCAAACCCAGATTTGGTAAAGTTTCAGTGTAAAGCAGACCAGTAGAGCTTTGCCATACTTGGATGCCCAAATCACTCAAGGATGTGCCCTCTATAAATTCTATAGCAAAGGTTAAATCGCCGCTAGATGGATCGTATTGTACGCCACCTATCTTAGCAAGGCCAGTTATTCCAGCATTTTGTAAAGCTAGAGGGGCTGTAAATGAAGATCCACAATCTTGTTGGCATGTATCAAGTTCGTTTGTTTGCCCTGAAACAGCTAAATTCTGGCACCAATCATCTCCACAAGCAGATGTTGTTGGGACTGTTGGTTGAGATGATGGAGTTGTTAAATTTGACTGCTGAGAATAACCTAATACAGATAAGCTAACTAATACCACAATAGCAGAAACTAGAATGCTTGAGGATGATTTCATACCTAAAACTATTTGATATCTAAGTTTATAAAGGTAGGTTGTTATTTCTTGAATGATGGTGGGAAAGCTGGTGGTGTGGGCAAATCCTTTGTTGTTCCAGTCTGGTCTTTTACACCTTTGCCAAATACGCTCTCTACACCTTTTATTGTGAATTTGACAGAAGCTGTTATTACCTTTCCGTTTTCCAATATATCTTTACCATCCTTTTGCAGTGTGAATGTAGCAGTGTGTTCGCCTGGAAGCAAGTTCTTGGCTATGTATTTGCTGCTTGTTGCATAGTCTGTCTTATTATCTATACTAACAAGAACATTTCCGTCCTTGAAGTTTTGTGTTTCCACTTCTATTGTCACATCCGGTCCATCTAATGTGGAATTATTGGCTGGAGATTTTACTTTTATTGTAGGTCCGGATTGAGCGCATCCACTAATTAAAACTATTGCAATCAAAACCAAAACAATTGAAAATATTTTTTTATCCATACAAAATTCTCCCTAACTGCAAACTCTGGGTGTGCCAAATGTACAATATCCTGATTGACAGTCTGAGTTTTGGCTGCATGATTCACCACTAGATTTTAAATTGCTTGTTGGGCTTGGCGTCGGAGCAGGTGTTGTCTGGGTTGGACTCGTAATAGGCGAATCTGCCGGTTGAATTGGTTCTGGTTGTACTATTTGTTCACAATCGCACAAATCCACATTCCAAACACCAGTTTCGCAAGGCGTACCGTCTTCCAGTTCTCCTGATTCAGGGCAATCTTCTGAACATGCTATTCCTGTTGCCGGACAGCCGGTTTCTACTGGAGTTGTTTTTGGCGGAAGTTGCGGCGGTATTGGTGTGGGTTCAGTTGTAGTAAGCGGTTCAGATGTCAAGCTGCAAGTCCCGGAGTTCTCAACTAAAATTGATCTGCCGATTGACTGTGGCGGCGCCGGCGTGTCTAAAGGTAGCGGAGTCCACTCCTGTAACTCAGGAACAAAAGCATACATAGCGACCATGTTGCAATTCCTTCCCAAATCAAACATACTCCTACCTTCCATTGAGGGCAAGATGTAAACGAAATTGAAACCATCTTCCAAATTTATCCTGTCAATTATTGTCCTATCTTTTGAGATTTCTAAATCCACCTTAAATTCAAGAATCCCAGATTTTGTCGGTAAAACCCAAAAACCGGAATTTCCAGTCGGCGCGTTCTCCAAAACATTCTTACCGTTTGCAATGTGCACGACATAATCTTGTTTCTCAGCATCCCACAACCAGCCAGCTTTTATACTTTCTAATTTTATTTCAGAGGTTGAAGACAATCCGCCAGGAATATCTGTGTTCATCCCAATCAAAACCCATTTATTCGCTTCAACAGGAATAGATATTGTTCCTTCACCTTTATCCGCATCTTGAGACCAGTCTGCAAGAGCTAAAGGTATAGATAAGAGTAAAATAGCGACTACTAAAACAGCTGATTTCATATTTAATACTATTAGTTACAACCAATTATATTAATATATATGACAGCTCACCCAATTTATAATATGTATAAACAAGTCATACTTTTTTCTTTGTTGATTGTAGTTGTGGTGGTTGTTTCTGGATGCACACAACTGGGGTCAACACCAACTCCTAAACAAACACCTGCGAACGAAAGCCAAAATTGCAATTACGACGACCAAAACAAAGACTATGTTTTTAGAAGCTGGGATCATAACGCATGCCCTATATTTGACCCTGTAGATAAATCGGGGTGGAAAATATTTTCTAATGAGTGTGGATGTGGATATGAAAAAGTCCAAATAATTACCCCAGAACCGACAAATTCGTTCAACGAAACAGGAAAAGTGCAAGCTAGTAACCCATTTCACCTTATAAAAGACACAGGAATTTCTCAGTGGTATTACATTACAGGAATTATCCAAAATATTGGTGAAGACCCAATAAAACATGTTCGCGCTAATGTAACCTACTATTTGAAAAATGGTACAAAACAATATAGAGACGATATCGTGGTTTGGCCTGCGCACCTTGAACCTGGGCAAAAAGGAGCCTTTGAATATCAGGTAGGTCAAATTGAAACCGACAACAAGTTTGATATGGGTAACTACAAAACTGAACCATCAACATTCAAGATAGATGAAAATAAATTAGTAAAAGATATTGCTGAGGTGGGAAAAAGATCAGATGATACCTATTTTATTGCAACAATAAAAAACACAGGACAAAGAAAACTAACTACATATGGCGCAAATATAATAACATATGATAATGTTGGTCATGTTATATCTGTCTCTCCTGTTAAGCTGATTCCATCTAGTTTAAAAGAACTTCTTCCTGGTCAGACAACAGAGTTCAAGAGTGTTATTTCTCACCCAAACAAAGAGCTAAGAGAAAACAGTTTTGATATAGAATTCGACTATTCTGAAGTTAAGTAAGTTTATCCTTTGAATAATATTAAATTTATTCTCGATAATGATTCATATAT
>JACQNV010000005.1 GCA_016202865.1 Candidatus Aenigmatarchaeota archaeon | reverse complement strand
TTGAAAAAATTCCAAGCCCCAACCCCATTTTCTCTTCTGCATATGATGTCTAGATGTCTTGAAGCAAGACCGCTAATTTCAGCGAAGAAAAAAGACATGGAATATATAGACGAGGTTTTGGCTGCAAACCAAGATTTTCTTGTAGATAAGATACCAAATCAATGGGATATTGATTATGAAAGTTATATAGACTCGATCAAGACTGCATGCTTCTTTACTGGCTGGATTGAGGAGTACGGAGAGGACAGGATTTTGGAAACTTTCGGTGTGACTCCAGGAGAGCTCAGGGCAAGGCTTGACACAGCAGACTGGCTATTATATAGCATGTCAGAGCTTGCGTTGTTGCTTGGTTTAATGGACAAACTTAAGTATGTTAAAAAAGTTAGGGTTAGGATTGAATATGGGATCAAAGAGGAGTTACTAACACTTGTCAAGTTAAAAGGCGTTGGCCGCGCGCGTGCAAGGTTGTTGTACAACTCTGGTGTAAGGGATTTGGGCGACCTCAAGAAAATCCCATTGGAAAGCTTGGCAAGGATTGTTGGCCCGAAAATAGCTGAGGATTTGAAGGGACAGGTGGAAGTATGATAAAAGTGATTTTGTTCGATATAGACGGGACGTTGATTGATTCTGCAGAAGCCAACTGGAGATCTTGCAATACATTGAACAAGAAATATAACGGAAGGCAACTAACCTTTGATGAGTATAAAAATAGTTTTTATGCCATCGGCATGCGTCCTATGCTGAAAATGTGTAGTCCAAATCTCACAGAAAAAGAATTGGACCAAGCATGTGAATATGGGGTTTCAATTTACCCACAGTTCCACAAATTCATAAAAGTAAACAAGAACGCCATAAAGCTGCTTGAAAAGCTTCATGGAAAATACAGGCTCGGAATTGTGACTAGCAGGATTGGGACAAAAATATTGGACGAGCTTGGCGAGTTTGGTATAAGGGACTTTTTCGAACACATAATCACATTCAACGATTACACAAAACCCAAACCTGACCCAGAGCCGATGTTGGTTGCTTTGAAGATGTTTCATGTGAATCCTTCTGAAGCAGTTTATGTCGGCGATAACCAAAAAGATGTTGACTGTTGTAAGGCTTCTGGAGTGAAATCAATAATATTCGGGGATGCCGCAAAGGGAGATTGGAATATAGCAGATTTCATGGAGATTTTGCGGATTCTGAGTTGAGTAAATTATTTAGGTACCTTACCGCATGACTGCGGCCAACAAAAAGAGAACCGTGCCTTTTCAATTCTTTTATCGGGCCTTCTTTTTCTTCAATACCTAACAACATATCAGTATCTCGCATGCTGCGGAATATATCCCTTACTGGTTTCGGCCACATACCTCGCTGTGTGCCATACCACAAATGCCGTGCCTTCATTACAGGGTCCAATGCCACAAGACGCGACAACATTTTATATAATTGGTCAACAAGGTGGACATCCCTTCCCATTTCCCTCGCAACCCTTTCGCAAAAAACAAACTCGCTTTGATGTACATCCCTTTCCTGCAAACCTTGACTGGCAAGCTCGCCATTATAATTTCCATTAGTGGTAGCGATCGTGTTTTTGAGTCTGTCGAAAAGCAGATCCAAATAAACACAATCCAGAAAAGATGTATAAAAACTGGCTTCTTTTCGGCTATACCCTCTCCTCGTTAGGTGAGGAATTATGTTTCCCTCTTGCCTGGCCAACCTCCACTCATCAAACTCAAGTGCGACAAAATCACTTTCAGATATTATCTCCTTTATGGCGACTTTGTCAGCATCATTTAGCGCGTGGTAGGTCCCAACTATTGTCAAGTTTGGTGCGTAATCAAATATCAATAGGTCCGGACCTGACATCGCGCGGTTTACAAACTCTACAACACCATAACAGTTGCTATTCGATGCGCGTAAATTTACCATTGAGGCACCTGTAAACGGTTGGGTATTAAATCTGCAATGAATTGAATCATCCACAACTTGACTGGCCTTTAAGTAGAGTGGCACTTCTCTCATAATCATTTTTGGCTGTTCATCTTTTAATCCTCAGTTTGGAATAAGTTTAATATATCTTGCAAACAATAAACTTTATGGTAAATTTTGACGAGTTTGGGCCTGAGAAAATCTTTGAGGTTTGGGATCCGAAAACTGGGATGCACGGGTTTGTTTAAAAGGTTTTGATAATCTTGAGAAAGGGTTGCCTCATCTTATAAGTATTCGCTTGCTTCGCATATCCAAACCAACTTACCAAACTTCTTTGAATATCGTCTCTGGACGCTTTGCCCTCCTTGGATAACTTTTCAAACTCAGTCAATCTATATTCCATTTTCCTTATGTTCCTTTTGGTTAGAAGTTTGTGATAATAGAATATCCTAAACCCAAGAAATTTTGTTCCTGCACGCAATGGGTAAATTTGCGATTTTTCTGTATGCAATTCCAAGCTTATTGTTTTCAAAAACTTGTTTATTTGGATCTTGGTTCTTTCCAATTCCTCTTTTGACCTATCCAACAAAACAAAATCATCCACATATCTTATGTAGAATTTCGCTTTCAATTCATGTTTCACAAAATAATCAAGCTCGTTTAAGTAAAGATTGGCGAAGAATTGACTGGTTAGATTGCCGATAGGCATGCCTTTGCCTGTTTCTGTTGTGTGGTTATCCAATATTTTCTGGATGAGCTCAATAACTTTCTCGTCTTTTATTTTCCTTTTGATACACATCATCAAAACTTGGTGGTCAACTGTGTCAAAGAAGTGTTTGATATCAGCTTTCAAAACATAGCCGATTACCATGTTATTGTCTAGCGGTTTATTTACCAGCCTTCCATTTTCTGTAACCTTCCTTTTGAAAACATCAAATCTTTCTATGGCTTTTGACGAGCCCTTTCTTATTTGGTTTGCATGGGAATCGTAGATAAAAGTTTTCTCAAAAATTGGTTGGATGATATTGCATAGAGCGTGGTATACAACCCTGTCCCTAAAATCAGAAGCTGAGATCAATCGAGTTTTTGGGTCTCTGATAACAAATTGTTTGAGCGATCTTGGTTTGTAAGTCACTGTTTCAAGCTCGTGTTTGAGTTGTAGTAGATTTCTCTCCAAATCAAACTCAAAATCTTGTACTGACTTTTTATTTCTTTTACCTTTCCTCGCCTTCTTGAAGGCAAACTCCAAATTCCTGAATGAGCAAATCTCTTTGTACAAATTGTGAACTGAAGACTGTAGACACATAACTCAGAACCAGTTCTTGAGCGAACCTCCCCCCCCCCC
>JACQNV010000072.1 GCA_016202865.1 Candidatus Aenigmatarchaeota archaeon | reverse complement strand
TGGTCTTTTTTATCCAGAAAACAGTCAATGTTTTTGTCTACAACCTCATAATCAGTTTTGTCGCCTTTTTGGTGGACATGAACAACTTCTCCTTTTGATAAAGGGATTCCGCCGACCAGTTCTTCTGTTTTCTGATTTTTTCCGTCTTGAAATATTACCTTCGTGTTTTTCTTTATCATGATTTCAACTTCTCTAATTCTTCCCCTTGCAAAAATTTTCTCAAAATTTGAGGCAAATCTTTTATTTTTACTCTAATCTGTTTCATTGAATCTCTGTCCCTTATTGTGGCGTCGTCTTGTTTTAGCGAATCGTAATCGATAGTGAGGCCTGCTGCAACGCCGATCTCATCAATCCTTCTGTAGCGCCTTCCTATTGACCCGCCATCGTCATAGAAAACCACAAAACCATGCTCTTCTAAAAGCTGTTGGACTTGTTTAGCTTTCTCTTGCAAACCATCCTTGTTAACCAGTGGGAATATACCAGCATCAAATGGTGAGACAGCGCGAGGGAATTTCAAAACAGTCCTGTCTTTTTCTTCTGTGTAAGCAAGTTCGAGTAAAGAATAAAGGTTTCTGTCAACACCAAAGGAGAGTTCGAGAACATGTGGCAAAACTTTCTTGCCTTCAAGGCTTATTTCCATGGACTGGCTGGAGGTCTTTTGGTGACCTTTGAGATCGTGATCTGTTCTGTAATGGACGCCACCAATCTCTTTCCATCCACCCAAACTATCCAAATTCAATTCCATGTCCCAATGAAACTTGTTGTAAAATGCTTTCTCCTCATCTGAAAGCTGCTTGAACCTAAATTTTTCTCTTGGTAATTTCAATACATCCAAATAAAATTGTTGCACTTTTGCAAGGTGATAAACATAGAATTTTGGGAGCTTTAATTTTTCAACGGCCTGTTTGCATGTAAGCTCTTCTATTTTATTTGACTGCCTGTTGGAAAATGGGAACAACTGAAGTTTGTAGTTTTCTACATCCTTGAAGTTTGGGTGTTCCTCAATTGTATCTGGGTCAAAGAATATTTGCAGTTCTGCCTGAGTCAGCTCTCTCATCCTTATCAAAGCATTTCTTGGCGCGATTTCATTTCGGAAAGCTTTACCTATAATTGCTAGGCCCAGCGGGAGCTTTTTCCTGCAGACTTCAAACATCTGCTTGAAATTAACATATGCGCCTTGTGCTGTTTCTCCTGTAAGATAGCCTGTTTTTTCCTGCTTGCCCACACCAAGTTTAAGCGGGAACATCATGTTAAACTGCCTGACCTCTGTTATTTCCCCCTTACATTTTCCACACTTTATTCCGTGTTTTTTTATCAGGTTCAAGAGGTCTTCTACAGACACGCCTTCAAAATTTTCTTTTAGAACATCCTCAAGTATGTGGTCTGCTCTTTCTGCATTACCACATTTTCCACATTTTGCAACAGGATCTGCGAAGGATTCCAGATGACCAGACGCTTTGAACACATTTTCATGCATGATTAGAGATGGCTGGATCTCATAATAGTTTTCATCCAAACCGAGGAAGTATTTTCTCCATAAGGTTTCCCACCTTCTTTTTAGGAACACACCTAAATGGGCGTAGTCAAAGAAACCTGCCAAACTACCATATATTGCAGAACCTTGCCAAAAAAACCCTCTCCTCTTCGCTATTTCTATTAGTTGATCTGAACTAACCATAACCTATGTTGGATGGTGAGGAATAAAAACAGCAAGTATAACAGTGTTATTGATCGAAGATACCTAAATATAAAACCAACTCTATCATATAATTATGGTAGTCATTGTTTCGGCGTTTATCGCTTTAAGTGTATTATTTATAGTATTATCTGTAAGGGCAGATAGAAAAATAAGAGCGTTGCCCCTCAAAACACAATCAAATTATCCGCTTGTTTCAGTAATAATTCCGACTTTCAAAACAGGAAAGGGGTTGGAAAAAACTCTATCCTCAATAAAGCTTTCAAACTATCCAAAAAAAGAGGTCGTAGTTGTGAATGATGGGTTTGATCAACATATAAAATCAGTTTGTAAAAAGTTTGGAGCCAAACTCATTCAGAATAAAACAAGGTTAGGCAAAGGGTTCTCTATAAATAAAGGCGTCAAACACTCAACAGGGGACCATCTAGTTTTTTTGGACTCTGACACATTACTGGGTAAAAACACACTAACAACATTATTTAATTCTTACATGACATACCAGGATAGCGGTGATAAAATAGGGATGATATCGCCTTCATATAATGCTAGAAATAAAAAGAATATTTTTTCCAGATTCGTTGATTTGGAGCAGTCCATTCATCAAAACATAATAAAGATCCAAATGAATTTCAAAAGCATATTATCTATAAGAGGTTGTTGCCTGTTTACAACAAAGAATGTGTTCAACAAAACAGGCGGCTTCAGCAAGACATTAATAGAAGATGGTGATTTTGCTGCCCGTGTGCTTAATGCCGGATACAATATAAAATATGAACCCAGGGCATCTGTTAAAACAAGCGAACCTGAAAGCTTTAGCTCCTTACTGAAATCTAAAAGACGGTATGGAAAGGGCACATTTTACTGCCTCCTAAAAAACAAGAAGCCGTTTATCGCATCCCCACAGGCAGCTATTTGCTTTTATCCAACAATAATTTTGGTCATGGCGTTTATTGGTTTATATTTATTCCAGAATTTTGTTTACACAGTACCGCTACTGCTTTTCCTTACAACAATCTCGATTAACGGCAGCTTCAGCTTCCTCTATACAGCAATTGCCATTGTTATTATAACAGCTGTTGGGTCCATGCTAAATGGTGTTTTTTCATACCAAGCAGCTGGAACTGGTTTGTCAACAAGCTTGACATCACTGGCTATATTTTCTGTTTTATTTATACCAGTCATGTATGCTTATTCCAGAGGGGCAATCTCTGGTATGATAGATAAAATTAAAAACAAACCTGAACTGGTGTTCGATGATTGGTGAATTTATTTTTTGTTGAGCATCTCTTTATACAAACTCTCCAACTTTTCGCCAACACTTTCTATTGTGTGTTCTTTTATTGTATTGAGACATGCCTTTGACATTTCCTTTGTTTTTTCATATTCTTTAATTATTTTGTAAAGCCCATCATAGCTGTCTACAGGAAATAAATAACCGTTTTCACCGTTTCTAACTATTTCAGGTATAGCTCCTGCATCTGTTCCTATAACAGGTGTGCCTGAGGCCATCGACTCGAGCAAAACAATTCCCTGTGTCTCAACCGGGGAAGATGTCAAGAATACATCAGCTGTCGCATAATATTTTGGCAAGTCTTGCTGTGTTACATAACCTGTGAATATTATGTTATTTTGGAGGTCTCTTGAGTAGACATATATTTGTAGTTTCTTTAACACGGGTCCACTTCCGATGATTACCAACTTTATTTTTTCTCCTTTTTTAACCATCATCTCAACTGATTTTATCAGGAACTCAACATTCTTTTCTTTTGTTATTCTACCAACATGAAGAATGAATAACTCGCCTTTTGGGCATATTTTTTCTCTTAGTTTTTTGTCTGATTTTTTTGGTGTAAACTTTTTTGTATCAACGCCGTTACTAAGCACTTCAATTCTCGCTTTAAGACCGCTTTTTATCAAATCCATTTTTGTTGTATTTGATGGTGCTGTCACAAGATCACACATTCCATAATAGTATCTCAACCATCTTTTGGCAAGGCCTGAAAGCATGTATTCTGTTGGTTGTATAGATCCGAAGAAAGGTACATAATGTGTGTAGTCTGATATTGGTGTGTCGAATGTGCCTATAATTGGTATGCCAAATGTCTTTGAGAGCTGTTTTGCCATAACACCTAATGGGAAAGGTGTTCTTGAGTGGATTATATCCAACTTTTGCTGGGAGAGAAATGCCCACTGGTATCTGTTTGGAAGAAGAAATTTGTATTCGGGATATGGTTTGAATGTCGCGCCCCTAAACCTATAAATAGGGTAGCCATCTATTGTTTCCTGACCATCCCCAACTGTAAATATTGATACACTGTGTCCTTTTTTCAGTAGAAGCTTGTTCAAGTTGCATATCGATGTAACTACGCCGTTCACTTGCGGCAAAAAAGTTTCTGTAAATACTCCAATTTTCATAATGACCAACTTGTTTGGTAAATGTTTCCTTTTGGGTTATAAGGCCTTTCTTAACTCAGTTGGAAACAGATCCTAGCCAATTGGATAAAGATCTGTTTCATCCCCCACTGAAAAGAAAGGGGTATACTGTAAAAATTCCTATGTTCATAATAACCTACTTTATTTTAAAGCGTAGAAAAGCGCCAACGCCGCCCAACTGCAAAAATTGCTCTCCAAGATCATGATCGTTTGTGATTATGCTGACCTTCCCTGACAATTTTTCAACTTGTTCCATAAGTTTCTCGTTTTCTCTTATTTTCTCTGTTGAAATTAGAAGTGTTTCGACTGCGCCCAAGTTAACTGCTTCCTCTGTTTCCCTTTTACCGTAAACAACCAAACCCCTAGTTGATATTCTTTTCAAAAATTCTTCAACCAAACTTCCTTCCTCTGCAACTCTTGTGTCTTTAAGTATTTTATTTGCGGATTTCTTTATTACTTCCTGGACTCCTGGTTTTCCAATGTCAGATGTATGCTCTAAAAATATTTTTTTTGCTAAATCCTGACTGTTATCCTTTATGAATTTTAGCAGGTTCTCGCGCTCGAAACCGGGACCAGCAAGAACAATCGTTGCATAATCTTTTTTGCCTTCCAGATATTTCAGAAGCTCTTTATAGTAGTCTTCTCTGTCTGTATCCTCGGGGGATTTTGGAAAAATAGAAGTTAGCATTTCTATGCCGGCTTCGCTTAGACTTGCAAAGTCTGCCTGCTCTCTATCCAAAACACAGACTAATAACAGCTTCTTTTTCACCTTGGCCTTGTTCAGCCTGTCAAGCTGGTATTTTTTCCATGTCGGTTTTTGTATTGTCAAAACGCTTCCAGGTTCAACATGAAGTGTATGGTGCGCATGTTCTATGTTTTCAGGGCCTTCAATTATTTTACCACCAAGATCAAGCTGACTGTCAAGCGATATTTTTTCAACAAGCACCGTGAGCATCATTTTTTCCCGTTTGCCTTCTTCAATTTCTTTTCCCCTTTTTACTACCACTTTCCTTGTAGTGAGCATCCTTACTCTATCATCTAACTCTATCACATGTTTTAGATGCCACAAATCATCCATATTATTGGCTCTAACTGTGACTGCTTTTTCCTTCATATCAGATTTCAATATTTCCATAAAACCTCTTTTATCCAATCGAGAATTTGCCTATATTGGTTTGATCATGTATATCAATCTGCTTTTGTAGTTTAGTTTTTGATAAAATTTATAAGCTCCTTTGTTGGGTTCAAAAATATCAGTATATACCACAGTACATTTTGCTTTTTTGAAATGTTTTTCTATTTTATCCATCAAGAGATTACCAACTTTTTGTGATCTATAATCCTTGGTTACTATTAGTTCCAAGATTTTGCCTGGTTTTGTTGGTTTGCATCGGACCAGGTCATATTTTGTTTGTTTTTCAATTATGCCTGCCACACATCCTATAACCTTGTTTTGATGTTCTGCGAGAAATATAATGCCTTGGTTTTGTTTGATTTTCTTAAGCAGATCATCAGTATAGATTTTTCCGTAGAGTGGTAGCCTGCGAAGCCTTTTCATCGGATCTATATTTACAATAAAATCCTGCAGTTCCTCCATAAGTTCGACAAGATCACCGAAATCAGACTCCTTATATTTTTTTATTATTATGTTCATGATTAGAATTGATTAATCTTATATTTTAGTGTATGGCAATTTCGACTTTCTCCTCAACCCATTCATCGAACCACTAGCGTGGGGGCATAAGACTGCTTACGAGACATTTATATATAACATTGTTATATCATCTCAAGTTACCATTACATAGATATTAAAGCCTTACTATAATAAAATACTATTAGTATCAGGTGGTATACCGTTTCTTTTTGGGTACGGTATACTTTTTCAAAAGAGAAAGGAAAGTGACTAAGTCACTTTCGACCTATAACGAAAGAAAAAGGATAGCCATGGATGAATTCATCATTGTCTTAATAATCGCGTTTGTGCTTTTGATAGGCATGGGTATATTCTTTAATTTGGGTCCAACAACTGCCCCACCGCCAGAACCTATAATAAAAGATGTTTCAATCGACAAGTTCTCACTGGGCACAATAGGTTATAGCGGCTCATCTGTGTCATCTTCATACTCAATCGAACCATTTGTGGCAGGCGCGATGCAGACCGAAACAGCTAAAACAGTCACAGAATTTGATGTCTCTGCCCACATAATTTTTGGCGGAACACCCCAATCATTCACAATAACCACAGATCCAGAAGTATTGAGATCTATTGAAGCTTCTACAATTGAATTTGATATAGAGGACACCAACAAATACGGAAACCTTGTTGTGAAATGGAACGGCGAAGAGCTGTTAAACAAGGAACTAGATAAAGGTAGGCAGAAACTAAGAGTTGAAAGAGAAAAGGTAAAAGATGTTAACACACTGGAATTTACAACTGCGGGCAGCTGGAGATTTTGGGCCAATACAATTTACAAGATAAAGGATTTGAGGATCGATCATGAATATGGACAATCAAAGGTATCGCAGTTTGCTTTATCTCAAAGAGAACTGGAAACACTTGACAAGATAGAGGTGACATTTTCAGGAAGCGTTGTGACTCCTGGAAAACTACTCGTAAAAGCCAATGGATTTGTTGTTTTCGAGAAAAATTATGTTGGCGGTTCTGAAAGATTTAGCTTCAATCACCAAACATTGCCTTTAAGTGTAGGTAATAATGCTCTCAGCTTTGTCGCACAGGGCGGGGGCCTGTTTAATGTTGACAGTTCTAGGGTTGAAGTTTTCTCATCCTCAACAGCAGTTGAGAAAAGGCGCTCATTTACAGTCACAGAATCGCAATTCAACCTCTTGAACAAGACCAGCGGTGTGATAAACATCAATGTATCAAATATTCTCAAACCAGGAAGCCTCACAGTTGCAATAAACAACAGAAGTGTCCAGATAAACCCGCAAACAGGCATCAATCATATCAACTTCAACAAGGCCGATGTAGTTGTTGGCGAAAACAACCTAAAGTTCACTGCAACTGGAAATTTAGAGATACCTCAGGTTGTGGTTAAAGCGCTTTAATAAATTAAACTGTTCCTGCTTCTGTAAATAGCTTTTTTCAAGGAAAGATTAAACACCCTTTTATTTGTAATGAACCAAATATAGGAATATGGCAAGGACATGCCCAAATTGTGGTCAGGCAACTCTTGAAGTGTTTAGGCAGAGAATAGGGGCCCGTGTTACTGCTACTGCTTATGTTTGTTCTAACTGCGGTCAAAGATATGACAATACACGAGATCTAGCTGATGCTACTCAACGAAGAGGGACGGTAGAAGCTAGAAGACGATATGAAACTGCGGAAACCGAAGCATGGACTGAGGAGGAAAGAAGAAGGAGAAGGGCTGTAAGAACCGCAACAAGACCAGCTAGAGAGGCTAGGATTGAAGCACGCCAGCGTGCAAGGCTACCACCAACAACACTTCCAGGAACACCAAGACCAACAACAAGGATAGCTGTTGAATCGATTAGTTGGTTTGTGGCTGGAATAGTTTTGGCTGCTTTGCTTGGTAGCATATGGCTTTTCCTGGCTTTTGTTTGTTGGACCGCAAACGCTGTTATAAGGGCCCCACATGATCCTATTCAAAACAGAATAAATCAGGTTAGGGAAAGGTATAGAAGACTGTTAAACAGAACACAAACACCTGAAAACAGGCGGCAAACTTTACAGAACTATCGCGCTGATGTCAGCATAGAAGCTGTGATGAGAAGGATTGAGATAGAGGCAAATCCAGAAGAGGTTGCCCACATGAGGAACCAGTGGCAGAGAACGCTCAAATCAAGCCTCAACATGTTTGCATTTGGATTGCTTGTTTTAGGAATTTACAACACGAGCTTACCAATGTCTGGATTGATTGCTCTTATAGTTTCATTTATTGCGTATTTCAGCTTGAGGAGGCTCTAAAATGACTAAGATTGACTTACTGAAAATTGTGAAACAAAAAATGTCTGGACTTCCAATAGCCCAATCTCCTCCTGCTGGCGGCGCGGCTGGAGCATATGGATGGCTTCACAGGAATTCTGGAAGCTGGGCACAAACAATTTTTGGAATTTTCATTGTGTGGCTGATGTATGCTGTTTTCAACTCGCTATTTTTGGGTCTTCTATGTTTTGCTTTCTTTGTCTTTATACCGGGCAGAGAGGGCGAGGAAGGTTTTGAGGCTCTAAACAATTGGATTTTTTTCAGGCTGACAATGATTTTAATCTTCATCTTGGCATTCATCAACGCACCTTTGCTTGGAATAGGTTTAGATTTTGGAGCCGCACTGCCATGGAATTGGGAAGGGCCCACAATTATTTTTGTTGCTATATGGGGCATTTCCCTTTTTGCTGGTTGGGGAAACATAGAGAGCAGGCAATCGATTGGTGTAATAATGGTAATAATCTCATTTGTCCTTTTCACAATGGGTGTTGGGACACAGTCTGTTGGTAAGGCTGCATTTGGCGAATGGTGGCCAACTGTATACAAATTTGGCTCCAATGTTTTCGGGCCTCTAGTTGACGGGTTAAGCTCATTCTTCTCAACAATGGGTAGGGGCTTTGAGCTTCTTTCCAACCCAGTGGGTGTAGCCAACAGAATAGCGTCTGGTAATTATGTGGGCGATCCGACTAGCAGTTCAAAAGGCGCGCTTGGTGTTAAGGCAGATAGGGTTGATTCCAGCGCAATATTCCCATACCAACCTTTTGATATCAGTATAAGGCTGAAAAACGAGGGTGGCGCAGATGCAGAGAATGTTGAGGTTGCTTTGGAAGTTGGTGAAGAGGCTCCAACAGGCGGTGTGGGAACAAGCAATGTTTACAAGGCCCTAACAGCAGGACAAAATTTGGGATTTGATAATCTAACTCAGAGAGCAGGCGATCCACCAGGACACATGGAGAAAAACTTTGTAGATGAAGTCTTCTTCAGAACAAATGAGAAAGGATTGACTTGTGAAGTGATGAATAAATTCCAGGTAAGGAGCCAGTATATACCGCTTTCTGCTATTGTTAAATATGACTACAACATAAAATCCAGCCTGCCTCTGGAGATTGTGAATAGGGAGGAATGGGCCAGAAGATTTAAGGAAGGTACAGATGTTGTACAGAAAAAGGTTGCCGCTTCTTTGTCAAACGCTCCAATAAAATTGAACATCGATTCGCCCGAGCAGCCGATAAGGGAAGGCAGGCCTATATTTATCGGTCTATCAATTGAGTCTGCCCAGAAAAACGGTGAGATAGAGTCTGTAAAAATAATTAAAGTTAACTATCCACAGGAATTGAAACTAGCCAAATGTACGCTTACACCAACATCACAAGGCGCAGGCGAACTTACATGGGAAAACTTGAAAGGCACAAATGTAATTTTCTGCGATTTCACTTTAACTGACCAATTAACAGAGTCTGTCCAAACATCTTTGATTAAAGCTGAGGCTAACTTCACTTACAAATCTATAAAAAGCACAGTCGCTACCATGGAATTTGGCGGCGGGTGCTGTTCTGATGCAGAATGCGCTTCTGGATTTTCATGTGACTGGAAAGAAGGCCAAGGATCTTCTGGAAAGTGTCTGCCTGGGACAGCTGGTAGCGGGTCGGTGTCAAGCCTATCAGCCAAGTATTTGAATGCTAACATGACATACTGTGATGATTTGACTGCGACTGGGGGTATATGTGATTTGGGAGAAGGTCACTGCAAATCTGACAGCCAATGCCAGCAGGTAACGGCATATGGTATAAAATGGCCTGATCCAGGACAGCCAGACCAGACATTCAAACTAGAATGTAGAAGTTTATCAACTGTCCCTGAGCTTAGGGCCTTGGGCTTTAATGTATGCTGTCCGCAAGGCGCATCAACAGACCAGTGCATCGTTGCTTACAAAGGCTGGGTTGACGGAAAGCCATGGCAGGAAAGGAATAAAGATTTGAAAGATGCTCACAAATAGTGTTTTTAAAGAATGAATAAAGGGGGATAAACCAATATCCCCGCAATATTTGTTATATAAAATAAAATTAATCTGAAAGTTCAAGCGCTTTGGCTGAAAGTCTGAAAAAAGGTTCTTCCCCTGGCGGGCTAACAGAAACCCTGTTTTCTCTTACTGTTGATGGTGATGTTACATATGTAGGTTTGGCTGATGTTGGAGTAAACACATCTAAATCAGAGCCTTCAACCTCTACTACTATCGTTCCTCTTGGAGCGCCATCTTTTAAATATCTTCCGATAGCCTTGCTAACAATGTCTTCTTGTGGAGTTAAAGTGCCTGCTGATCCTGGATTTCTTGCAGCTCTTTCTGCTTTTTCCACATCAACACCATTTAATTCTGCAGCTGTTACATATCCGTTAAGCAAATCTTCTTCTGTAACCGGACCCTGAGGCTGTCTTCCCAATAATATTGAATCGTCAACATCTGTAAGCACCAACCTAGCTTTATTTGGTCCCAGTTGTTTAAACCCTGTGACTCTGTGATAATTATCTGTTGGAAATCCAGCAACAGGCGTTGGTTTTGTAAGCCATGTATAAACAACATTAACTCCTTTGTATGCGCCGACTGCACCAACAACAGCTCCTACTAGAACTGCTGTTCTTATAGCATATGTCACTGTATCCCAAGCGCTTGCCCCTTGATATCTTTCTGTGCGTCCGGCCATTGCTGTGTCAATATCATTTCTTACTCTTCTTGCGTTTTCTTCTGGTGTTGGCATATTTAACTAGAACCTCCTTTTGATTCTCCCCGTCCAGTTATCGCCCAAGTTCTTTCATGAGAAGCTCTTAACTCTTCTCGCTGCCTTGCATTGTCTGCAGCTCTCTGGTCATTAAATCTTTTATAATTATCAAAGTCTGTAATTAGTTGACCCACTCTTTGCGCCACTGCTTCAAAGCCTCTTTGCATTGCGCCTGCCAATTCTGCTCTTAATGCGCCTTCGCTTGCTAATCTATCGGCAGTTACTGTTCTTACAACAGCTTCGTCGCCTCTTTTTGCTTCTTCTGTAGCTGTTCTTACACCATCTTCCACCAATTTAACAAGCCTGTCTCCTAGAGCTTTTTGGTCTGCAGTGTATCTTGCATCAAAAGCGTTTAAGCTTGAGTTAACTCTGACTTCATGTGCTTCATGCATTCCTGTTAGCCTTCCTATTTCACCTTGAACTGTAAGTTCGTGCCTGTTCTGTCTTGCTGTTGAATCTGCTGTAAAAGCACTATAAGCATTTGTCATTCTTGTTCCTAATTCATTAAATAATCCATATAAATTTCTTAAGGCTCCATCTCTTCGAAGATTGCCTGCTCTTAAAGCTGCAGCATCTGCTTCTGGACCACTTTGGTAACCACCCAAATCAAGAGGTGCGTCTAAACCTTCTGAACCTAAAACAGCATTAAAGGCGGCTCTGTCAGCTCCCTTTCGAGCTTTTTCCTGCCTATATTGTTTAACTTCATCAAAAGTTATGTAACCAAATCTTCCAAGTGTCCACCCCAGGACATTGTCAACCATTCGTATTAAACCCATAATTTACCTTTTTTTGAATGTTTTCACCATTAAACTGTGAAAACGCATTGTATTAATTGACAGTAAGCTATTTAAACCTTTCGGTTTAACTACTTTGGAGTATATAAAGTTATGCTACACCTAGAAGTAAAGTTATCGCGTCTCTGACACCCGGGGCCAATCCAAGGATAACAACAACTATTTTTAGGAAGTTTCTCAGCCTTTTGTCTTCTATGTACTGGTCAAAAGCCCAGAGAACGCCGAACACAACAAAAATTTTGACCAAAAAGAAGGCAACAGAGCCATATATTGTTCCCAAGTTTTCATACAAAAACCGTATTACTGGGTGCTGTTCCCTAAATCCATAGAGATGTAGTGCAGTTGATGTGGCTGCAGAATCCAGCAAATGGGCTATGACTATTCCTGTACTGGAGAATGTCACAACTTCTTTCAGTTTAAACTTTGTTTTTGTTAGAAGGAATGTTATACCCAGAAGTATTACAACCGCAGGCAAGAATAGCATCAAAAGGAATCCGAGAGGCTCAATGCTGGTTACAGGCAAGGCAAGCATGCTCACGCCAAGTCCGATGACACCTAAAATAAACATCGGCTTCCAGTATTCGAGCTTGAATTTTCTCTGGATACTGACACAGAGCAAGAAGATGCCGAGGGCTATTATTGTTGTTATTAAATAACTTCCTGGGGTTACGAACCAAGATATAATACCACTATACAGGTTGGATATTCCAGAAGGCAGGTTTTGGGAAATATGTGCTTGTGTGTTGGAATAAACAACGCCAATATTATAGCCCAAATCTGTTTGGAATTGTGGTGTTGAAGTGATGGTTGAAGGCAAATTTCTATAAATGTAATCCCTTATTGTCCTTGTGACAGGGGCCCAGATAACAAATGGAATTATTGCGAGAAGGAATTTCCAGTCTGGTTCTATTTTCAATTTCTGGAGTAGTTTGTAAACTAGGACCACCCCAATAATCAGAATTAGGCCGTATGTTATAGAATTTACTGGATTAAACCAACCGTTCTGGATTACTGGTTTGACATAGGAATCGAAAAGAAAATCTGAAGCCATCTGTATTATTTGACTGAGGATTTAAAAATAAAGTTAATCTAAGTTAAACCTTACTCTTATATCTTGATAGCCGTCTGCTGCTATAAACACTCTGTTGCCAAAATCAGGGTCGCCTCTGCATCTTTCTTTGAATTCAGGTTTTGCGCTTGCGACGACAACTGGATATTCTACTTTTTTAAATCCAGGAACATCTAATTCGCTGTCTCCGACAAAAGCAACAGCAGAACCATCTGCTGGAAGTTCTAGATAACTCAAAACCTTTTCCATCCCAGATCCTTTTTCTTTGATGCGCCTGGCTATGCCAACCACCTTTCCATCTAAATAGGCCAATCTGTTCGCTAAAATAACATCAAAGTAACCTGTAAGACCGTGATGCTCAATGTGTCCTAATATAAACTCTTCAAAACCAAGCGAAAGGATTCCTGTTTTCTTTCCCCTAGTTTTCGCAGCGCATACAGTTGCACTCGATCCTGGAACTGGTTTCGTGTCCATTAATTTTCCAGCCCTCGGTAAGCGTGTTAGGGCACCATAAAAATGCGAGTCTTCAAGAAACACCTTTCGCGCCAAATATCTGACATCATCTCTTGTCAAACCCACCATTGCCTCGCCAACAAAAGTCTCTGCAGCTTCCTGGACTTTGTGATCTAGAGCCAATCTCCAACACTTTGGTTGTGTTTGAAAACCAATTTCGTAAAAATCTCTCAAATTAAAGTTAGGAAAAAGCGACTGCCTCCAAACTCTATAGGCCAACCTTATTTCCCTATATCCTGGGATTCTTGTCCCGTTGTCGTCTGTGATATAAGCTTTGATTTCTGGCATATTAATCAACCATGAAGCGAAGGCTCCACATACTTCCCAACTTCTTCAAGTAATCTTTCTCCAAATAGTACCCATTCCTCTTCAGTTATTGGCTTGTTTAAACGACCTACTACACCTGAAAGATTTTCTAATTCTTCAATAAGTTCTGGTGTAAGTTTGTCTATAACCAATATACTTTGATTTGGATTTACAAGAGATGCAGCATCTATGAAATCAAGTCCACTCCAGTCAGGCATTCCGATATCTGTTATAACTAGTCCATATCTATTGTTATTGGTAAACCTGAAGGCCGCTTTTCCATCACTGGCTTCTTCAGTTGTATATCTGCGCTCCAAAACCCTTCTGTAAAATTGTCTAATGTTAGGATCATCATCTACAATTAAAATGTCTCTGTCTCCTGTTGCGTATTGATTTGCCATGGAGATACTTAACAATAAGTTTTTTAAGTTTGATCTAGTATAGAAAGAATTGGTTGAGGAGATCAATAATCTCCGCCCATGCCGCCCATTCCAGGAGGCATACCACCAGGAGGCATTCCGCCACCCTTTGGTGCGCCAGATGAAATGATATCATCTATTCTTAAAATCAATTCAGACACTTCTGTTGCTGATTTCAAAGCCTGCAATTTTATTTTCAAAGGTTCGACAACACCAGCCTTTAACATGTCCTCTGGCAATCCTGTGAAAACATCAATTCCAATTGCTGAGTTTTTCTCATGCTCTGATCTTAATTTTGTTATGACATCGATTGGGTCTAAACCGCCATTCTCTGCGAGGCTTCTTGGTATCACTTCCATTGCTTCTGCGAAAGCATTTATAGCAAGCTGTTCCCTGCCTTTGAATGTGTCTGCATATTTCCTTAAGTGTCTTGCAACTTCAATTTCAGGTGCCCCACCACCAGGAACTATTTTACCTAATTCCAAAGCAGATGCCAAACCTTTAACTGCGTCATTAACTGCGCGCTCGACTTCATCAATAACATGCTCTGAACCACCGCGTATTAGAATTGTTACTGCCTTTGGCGATTTGCATTTCTCAATAAATAACATCTGGTCGCCTGCTATTTTTTTCTCTTTAACTAGACCGGCTTGTCCAAGGTCAGAGGCGCTTAAATCGTTTAGATTTGTAACAACTTTTCCGCCTGTTGCTCTTGCCAAAGCTTCCATATCAGATTTCTTAACCCTTCTTGCTGCTAAGATACCTTTTTTGGCAAGGAAGTGTTGAGACAAATCCTCGATACCTTTCTGGCATAACAAAACATTTGCCCCGGATTTTGCAACCTTCTCCACCATATCCTTAAGCATTTTTTCTTCTTCGCCAAGGAAAGCTTGCATTTTTTCTGGGGTGTCAATTTCAATCTTCGCGTCTGTCTCCAATTTTGTTATTTCCAAAGCAACATCAAGCAAAGCTATTTTTGCGTTTGAGATTTCCTTTGGCATTCCTGGATGAACAACATCCTTGTCTATAACTATTCCCTCGATCAATTCTGTGTCCTCAACAGAACCGCCTTTTTTCTTTTCAACTTTAATGTTGTCTACATCAACCACTGGTTTTGTTCCTTCCATTTTTGTAACTTTTTTCACAGCATCAACACAAAGTTTTGGAAGAACTTCTCCTGCGCGTTCAGCGGATTTGCCAGTCATTGCCGTGTTTGCGATATTTACGAGAAGTTTATCATCATTTAAAGAAATGGATTTTGCCATTCCTTCCAAGACTTCCAAAGATTTTACTCTTGCTAACTTGTAGCCTTTAGTAATTACTGTTGGATGGACCTCCATTTCAATAAGGTTACCTGCTTTCTTTAACAATTCACCAGCGAGAACTACAGCAGTTGTTGTTCCATCACCAACTTCCTGATCTTGAGTCTTTGCAATTTCAACCATCATTTTAGCTGCTGGATGCTCGATCTGCATTTCGCTAAGTATTGTAGCCCCATCATTTGTGATTGTGATATCCCCTAAAGAATCCACGAGCATTTTATCCATGCCTTTTGGACCCAACGTTGTTCTTACAGCATCAGCGATAGCCTTTGCTGCTTCAATGTTGTTTTTTTGCGCCTCGCGGCCTTTATTCCTTGTTGTTCCTTCTTGTAATATTAAAATAGGCTGTCCACCTATGTTTCCCATTTGCGCATTTACCATATTATCATTCCTCCAGATTTAGTCTTCAATGAACTAAATTTTATATCAGATATATGCGACGAGAGTTTTTAAGCTTTATGGAATTAAGGTCCATATAACATTGTTATATTATCCTTCTACTTTAACAGGCCCAAAACCGGTTTTTTGTATTCCTCATACAATTCTAATGCATTGTCAGCCATCCTTGAGAAAACATTTTTTCTTGGGGGTAGGGAGTCTGCACGCATGACATAACAAGAGGCTCCAAGACACATGGCACCAAGACCCTGAGCGAATGAACCTACACCTAGCGTAAAACCAGAACCAAGACCAGTATTTGGAGCTGGGGACTCTCTGAACGATGAGCCAATGCTGGAATATTCGAAAGTCAGGCTTGTTGTAGGCAACGGTAGATAGCTCAAATAGCTAGAGAAAGAGGTTGGCAAGTTTATAGTGGTTGATTATTAGTGGGCCCGCTGGGGATTGAACCCAGGACCCCCTGCATGTATAGTTGGAAATTAACTTCGTCAATTTCGTCCCTTATCTACGCAGTATTCTTGGACAAGGTGTCCAAGTGCCTTATAAGACAGGTGCTCTACCACTGCTCGCCTTTTCCGCGCGCGCTTTAACTTGTACTCGGAAAAGGGCGCTGAGCCACGGGCCCATTACATATTTCGTTGCTTTTGAGAATATAATTATTACCGGTTTGTTTATTAAAGTGTTTTTATTTCTCCAAATCAGTTTATTTTATGAAAATAGTGGCTGACCTCCAAATTCACAGCAGGTTTGCAAGGGCTTGCTCTAAAGATTTGAGTTTCGAGACACTGGAAAAGTATGCTAAAATTAAAGGAACAACATTGCTAGGCACAGGCGACTTCCAGCATCCTATATGGAACAAGGAGATAAAGGCAAACCTAAAAGAAGATGAAAATGGAATTTTATGGAGCAAAACCGGATTCCCTTTTTTATGGCAAACAGAAGTTTCCTTAATGTATTCTCAAGGTGGCAAAGGGAGAAGGATACACAACCTTATTTTTTCTCCAAATCAGGATGTGTCTGACCAGATTACAGAAGCTTTAGGAAAAAAAGGCAGGTTAGATTACGATGGCCGTCCTATATTCGGGTTTTCGTGCATAGAATTAGTTGAGATGATGAATTCCATTTCAGATAAAATCGAAATCATCCCTGCGCACTGCATGACTCCATGGTTTGGTTTATTTGGATCTAAAACAGGTTTTGATTCAATAAAGGAGTGCTTTCAGGAGAAAGCGAAATATATCCATGCTGTTGAAACAGGCTTATCTGCAGATCCTGGAATGATGAGGAGGCTTTCCTTTTTAGATAACATTCAATTGGTTTCTTTTTCTGATGCGCATAGCTATTGGCCTTGGAGACTTGGGCGAGAGGTTACTGTTTTTGATGTAAAAAAATTGAGCTATGATGAAATTTTGAAAGCAATCAAGACAGGTGAAGGTCTTTCAGAAACAATAGAGGTCGACCCATCATATGGCAAATACCATGTTGACGGTCACAGATTGTGCGGAATTAATTTAGATCCAAAGGAATCCAAAAAAATTGGCGAGATTTGTCCAAAATGCAAAAAGAAACTGACGATTGGAGTTCTAAGCAGGATTGAACAACTAGCCGACAGACCAGAAGGTTACAAAGCAAAAAATGCGCCAGGATTCAAGTCTGTCATTCCACTTTCTGAAATAATATCTTTCACCATAGGCACGCCCAATCCAGCTTCAAGAAAGGTTTGGGAAATTTATCATAAACTTATTGAAAAATTCGGCTCAGAGTTCAATGTTTTAGCAGATGCAAAACCAGAAGATATGACTCAGGCTGTTGACAAACAGATCTCAGAAAACATAATAAGGATAAGAAATGGGCAAGTAAAAATTCTGCCTGGCTTCGATGGAATTTACGGCGTCCCTGTTTTCAAACCAGAAGATGAAGAGAAATTAAATCTGCTGAGGATGAAGTCTGCGGAGAAAGAAAAGAGCCAGATTGGGGAGGAAGAGAAAAATACAACTAAAACAAAACAGGAAAAAACAACAACCAAAAATAAGAAGCCTACATTAGGTCAGAAAGGTTTGCTAGATTTTGCGAAAAAGAATTGATTAAATTCCAGGCTTCTTCACTTGTACAGACGCTGTTTTTTCGACCCAATATTCAACCTCTGTTTCTACTGTTATGTCTGCACTTATATCAGGGGCGTCTATAAAACCTGTTTTAAACCTGCAGTTTATTGTGTTTTTATCTATCAGTTCTATCTCCTCTGTTGAATCGCAATCTAGCAATGTCAGCTTTGACGAATCATATTTTATTTTCAGCTTCACTGTTTTGTCTGGGACATCTGTGCATAACTGGGAACAAACTTCCCCGCCGCCAACATTCTGCAAAGTTATCCTTACAGGGAATTCTGTGCCAACATCATAAACCACTACTGGATTCAGGGATTCAAAACCAATTGTGACAGGCCCTACAATGCTTTTCTGGTTTAATATTGGATATGCTTTGCCCTGGTCTCTCAGCCTTCTTCCCTCCTGTTCGCTGATTATCGGGACAGTTGTTAAACTCAGCGATGTGTATTCATAAGTTAACCTTAGAAGAAAACTCATTGGAATTTCGTCTTGGTGTGCTTTAAGGTCATTTTCTTCGCCCCATGTAAACAATTCTCTTTGGCCTTTCAGAAGCTGTTTAAGCGAGTATGGCTGCAATCTAGTCGGCCCCAATACATTTGCTTTTATATTTTTTATCTCTCCATCAGCTAGGTTTTGAACAGCCAAATTGAGCCTTATGTGGGAATTTGGCGCAGCCTGTTGCGGATCAGTTGAGAATGTTACTTGCAAACCGCCAAAGTCTGTTGTGGGTGCTAAATTCGTACAGCCGGAAACAACCAAAACCAACACAATTGGAATAAGCAGGATTATATTTTTTGCTCGCATTTTATAGAATTGGATTTGTTTAAATAAATAGGGAATATATCAAGAAATTACTCATTTGTTTTCTGTCCAACCCAGACAGTTGTCTCAATATCTCTGTAATAGTTATATTGTAGATTCACCTGAACTGTTTTTGTTTCATCAATCGTGTTTGTGTTGTCTATTGAGAATTCGCAAAGCATTGTCTTTGACTGGCCCTGCTCAAGTTTAACTGTCTTCTGCTGACCGCAGGAGTTTGTTGGTATTAGGGAAGCGCCTGTTATTTTTACATCAACCAAATAGTCCCTTGTAGAACCAAATAACTGCTCTTGAGCCACAACTCCGCCGCCAGAATTGGTCACTGTTATTGGAACTTGGTAAACCTTTTTCTGCTGCGAAACTCTGACATAGTCTATATTAGAGCCGACATCAACTGTGAGTGGACCTTTTGTGTATTGTACTGTTCCTGACAAAGGTATTGGCTGGTTATTATCGATCCTTCTTTTTACTTCATCCTTGCCAACAAGCTGTATTGTTTTGACAGCATCTGTCTCATATCCATAATAAACCCTGCCGACAACTGTATAACTTTTTACCAAATCATTTGGTAGTTTTGGTGCCTTTAAATCGAAAGTATAAGTGTGTGAATCTCCAACAGCGACTTCTGAAACAGAAGAGTCCCTTAAGGTTTGGCCACTTGAGAATTGGCCTGCGTCTCTTTGAAGAACAACACTAACACTCTTAGCTGATCTATCGCCGTCGTTTTTCACATCCAAACTCAAGATAAAGGCTTCATCTGAAGCTATAGGCTTTGCAGAAGAGGATTGTACATCTGATCTAAAGTTGCTTACAGATAGGCCGCCTACACCCAAAGTAGGGCCGCCGCCACTTGAACAGCCAGAAATGAGCAAAACTAAAACAATTGGTAATAATGCTATGAGCTTCATGTTTCCTGCCTTCTTTTTCATAGTATTAATTTGTAACAACAAGCTTATAAATTCCTAGTGTTTAGATGGTTAAAAAGTTTGTTACTCATATTGAAGATGAGGGCATATAGGATAAAGGGCGATGTGTTTTACACACCAATAAGAAGATATGCAAGGGGTGAGCAAACAGTTATTTCAATCGCTTCTGTACATGTGGGTCGCCAGGAATACTGGGACGATATTCAAGGAGAGATAAATAAAATAAAATTTGGCTTATATGAAGGCATTTCCAGAGAACCTCCTTCACAAAATACTAATCCTAAGATAGACAATTTATCTGGGACGCTTGATGATATTAGCGACTTTGCCGCTATTTGTTTAGGTGGAATTTTTCAAAACAATGCGTTAAACTATCCAACTTCATGGGAAAGCCCAGATTTATCAATGGATGATGTTGCCAATTCTGTTGATAAAAACATGATGGAAAAAGCTGAAAAAGCTAGGTGGGCTATAGATCATATTAGAAGACTTCACGAAACATATCCAAAAGAGGTTGAGGCTATAATTGGTAGGGGATTTATATTTCTTTCAAGATTTGGTTTATTAGATAAACTTTTTTCTCTGGAATCTGGTAAAGTTTATAGAGATGTTCTGGAGAAAAGGCGAGACGCAATTTTGATTGAGAGTGCAAATTCAAAGTTGAATGCAAATCTTGAAGAACTTGGTATTATTTACGGTGCCGCTCATATGAGATGCTTAGATAAACACTTGAGATATGATGGGTTTAGATTAGAGGATGAAAGATGGTTAGCAGCATTAGATTTAAGTGATCGCCTTCCGTTTTGGAAGTCTTTGTTTTCTTTGGCTAGATCTATAAAAAGAGATGGGCAACAAATAACCAATTAAGGTTCAACTCTTATCTTCACGCTGTCCCTCGCCTCATACTCGTAAGATAATGTTGTTTTCAGGGCAACTGATCTGAGCGATGGATCAGAATTTATCTCAGAATCTGTTGGTATTAGAAGCTTGCATTGTAATGGATTTGTTCTGCCTTTTTCAAATTCAATTGAGGTTGTTTTTGTTTGGGCCTCACATTCGTCTGCTTTTGATGTCAGCTGACCAGGATCAAACTTTAACTGGTTAAAGGCTATGTTATTGTCTTTTGGGAAACCAGATCCTAAGTTTTCTATATTGATATAAGCTGTAACATACTGAGGCGCTGAAGGATTTGCATTGCCTTTTATTGGCTGATCGTCCTCAATTTCTGCATAGGCTTTGATTGGCCCGATGATTTCAGATCCTTGTGTTGGGGCGCTCTTCTCTGTTTCAGTTGAAGGTATGAAGCTTATTGGAACAGTGCTTTCAGATTGGTGGGAATAAATAACAGACACCGCAAGCTCACATTCAGGAAGCCTTACCTTTGTATCTGCTGCCTGAAGCGTCCATGTGATTGTTTTGCTCACACCGCCGATAAAATTAAGGTTAGAACATTCAAGACCATCAATGTTTCCTTTACCACAGTTCACTTTAACATCTTGATTAAACCAGCCCGGACTTCCCCCTGTGCATGGGTTTGTCAGTTTAACTAAAACACCATCTTTAGGGTCTTTGCCATTGTTTTTGATTTCAGCTTTTAACAAAAGCGTTTGTGTTGATTTAACAGGGCTTGGATCAGCCTCCAGAGAAGCTATAGATATCACATCTGAGGCACCGCCGCTAAACCCGCCAGGACCTAAACCAGGTATGGAACAGCCTGAGATAAAGACTACAAAAACTAAAGGCAAAACTAAAAACAATTTATGCATAGAATATTATTTGTAGACAGCCATTTAAATTAAGATAATCAGATGCTAACCCTTTACTGGGTATTTGAACCAACAGGAACTGTATCTTTGTCTAGAACCCATATCATCTTGAACCGTAACAAATATGTCTTTCCTGTCTCTTACTACATTCAAAACTTCATAACGCTTAGAAGCAGTCAATCCAGCTCTTTCTAAATCACCTGTGTTTTTATCTGGCTCCAAAAAGTCTCCAACTTTAACTCCATTCAAATGTAAATTTCCCATATATTTTTTGATCTTCACTCCCCATCAACTTCAAACTTAATTCCGTAGTGGATAACACCGCCGCTTCCATCCTCGTACATTTTTCTAAAAACAGACTTAACCCTTTTTCCAATATCCAGTTTGCTTGCATCACCAACAATCTGGCCGGAAATTGTGGCGCCCTCATCCAGTTTTATTAGCCCAACTGCGTATGGCGTGTATGCCTCGAACCCTTCTGGGGCTGCTGTAATTACTGTATATGAAATTACTTCCCCCCTACCCGAAAATTGGAATTCTTCAAGTTTGCCTTTACTTCGACATTCTGGGCACAATGTTTTTGGCGGGAAGAATATGGAATTACAAGTAACACATTTCGTGCCAATTAGATTATATTTCGACTTCTTCAATCTCCAAAATAACGGTACTGATCCTTGACTCATATCACTCGACCCCCAAAATATTTACAACAGCTGTTGCGCCTGAACCGCCTACATTTTGGGCCAAACCAACTTTTGCACCATTAACCTGTAACTTTCCTGCCCGACCCCTTAATTGAGTTGTCAAATCTATAATTTGCCTGATACCAGAGGCTCCAACTGGATGGCCTATTGACTTAAGACCGCCCATCGTGTTGATTGGTCTCTCACCACCAATAGCGATTTTGCCCTGTTCCACAAATTTACCGCCTTCTCCCTTTTTACAAAAACCAAGATCTTCAATCGCAAGTATTTCATTTATGGAAAAACAATCATGGACTTCTGCAACATCTATTTTTTCTGGTGTCAAACCAGCCTTTGTATAAGCTGTTTTCGCTGCGAACTTTGTTGCAGCCATTTCAGTGAAACTTTTCCTATCGTGCAGAGCCAATGTGTCTGATGCCTGGCCAGAAGCCAATATCCAAACAGGGTTTTCAATGCCTAGTTTTTTGACAGCTTCTTCTGATGCTAAAACAACTGCAGCTGAGCCATCTGTTATAGGACTGCAATCTAAAAGCCTTAAAGGATCAGATATCATTGTCGATGTCAAAACATCTTCCAAACTCACTGTGTAGGGATGCTGAGCAAGCGGGTTCAAAGCCCCGTTTTTGTGATTGTTAACAGAAACCATTGCTAGCTGTTCTCGTGTTGTTCCAAATTGTTTCATGTGGGCCCGCGCAATTAAAGCATACAAGCCAGAAAATGTCAAGCCGATAGCTGACTCCCACTCATGATCGCCTGCACCCATCAAAGCAGCGACTGCAGCCTCACCCTTAATATCTGTCATCTTTTCTGCTCCTGCTGCCATCACAATGTCATGCTCTCCTGCCTGAATTGATAAGAGAGCTTTCCTAAAAGCCAAAGCGCCAGATGCGCATGCACCTTCACATCTTGTTGCAGGTATTGGTGTCAAACCAGCCTGATCAACAGCTAAAGCCGCGAGATGCTCTTGACCAATAAACCTACCGCCAGACATGTTACCAACAAACAGCGCCTGTATTTCCTTTCCTTCCATTTTTGCGTCTGCTAATGCTTTTCCGCCTGCCTCTGTCGCAAGATCTCTAAGCGATTTGTCCCAATGCTCGTCAAACTTCGTATATCCTGCACCAATCACCGCTACGCGTTTTTGTGTCATATCAATCTACCCACCATTTGTAACATGCGTAATAGTAAAATTGTAATTCTCTTATGGGTGCTATATTTGCGCTATAAAAGGTTTCGACCTCAGGTCCAAAAACAGCAGAAGCCGCTTTGAGAATAACGGGTTCTGCAAAAACTGTGGCTATTGGAGCCAATATGTGTCTTTCTTCGTGGAGTCTTTTCTTTACTTGTTCAAAAGGATTTATTGGATGCTTTAAATAATCTGTCAATCCCATAACAGCTTCCATATAAACACCTTTAGCTAAATAGGGTACTTCCCACACTGTATCGGATATATGCTCTTGTGCTTCTAAATCGTCACATACAACTGCTCTCCATGCTTCTCTTGCACCCCTTAAGCAATCTGTTGTCATAATTTGAGCTTTCTCCTCAATTTTACATACTTGCCGTAGTCGATATACTCTTTTTTGTTGATGTAGTGTGAAGTTTTAGGCGCATGGTCTCTTCTCTCCAGTATTTTGTCTGTTACCATCCAGGAGAAGCTGTCTGAGCCCGCGCCAGAACCATAAGATGTCATCAAGATCCTTTGTCCAGGCTGTGCGATATCCAAGACATTACATAAACCAAGAGGACTTGAACCAGAGTAGGTATTGCCGATGGATTTTACAACAAGACTGTCTTTTATTTTCTCTGGCGGAAAGCCTAAATCTTTGGCCACCTTTGTTGGAAATTTCCCATTTGGCATGTGAAAGACAACATAATCAAAATCTGCCGCTTTCAACCCCATTTTCTCCATAAAATTCTTGGTGGCAGAACTCACATGTTTGAAGTATGCTGGTTTTCCTGTAAATCTGGCAGCATGTGTTGGATAATCTTCTCCCTCTCTTCTCCAAAAGTCAGATGTATCTGTGGTAAAGGAGTATGTGCCTTCTAATTTAGCAAGAGGATCTGGACCAATCACAAAAGCTGCACCGCCTGCTGCTGCTGTAAATTCTAATGCATCTCCGGGTCTTCCTTGTGAGGTATCAGCGCCTATAGCAAGACCATACTTTATCAAGCCGGATTTTACAAGACCATAACACACTTGCATAGCAGCTGTTCCTGCTTTACAAGCAAATTCAAAATCAGCAACCATGAGGTGATTACTTAACCCTAAAGCATCACCAACAACCGTTCCTGATGGTTTTACAGCATAGGGATGAGATTCAGAACCAATATAAACAGCGCCAATATCCAAAGGGTTTATTTTAGCCCGCAATATTGCGTTTTTCGCTGCCTCAACAGAAATCGTTATTGTGTCTTCATCTGTATCTGGCACACTTTTCTCAAAAACCATGAGGCCATCTTTTATGTCAGCGGGGTTTCTACCCCAGACCCTGGCGATTTCTTCTACTGTAATTCTAAATCTAGGAACATAAGCGCCGTATCCAACTATTCCTATATCTTGACTAGTCATAACACAAATCCTTTAAGAT
>JACQNV010000071.1 GCA_016202865.1 Candidatus Aenigmatarchaeota archaeon | reverse complement strand
CTTGGGGGTAATATAATAGGGTCTCCAGAACCATAGGTTCCAATATGACGCGAAAAAGTGGCGGTCTAAGAGCGAATACGAGGAAAAAGTTCAGCAAAAGCCCTAGCGAGAAATTCACAATTACACCATATTTACAGGAATTCAAGCCTAATGATAAAGTGGTGATAACCATCGATCCAGCTTCACAGAAAGGCATGCCACATCACAGATTCAAAGGGTTGATAGGCGAAATAAAGGAAAAAAGGGGACAATCTTTTGTTGTAAATGTCAAATTTGTAACAAAAACAAAACAGGTTATAGCAAGGCCAGAGCATTTAAGGTTGCATACAGGCAAATGAATGGAGGTTCTAACATGGAGATAAAAAGCGAAGTCACAATACCAGCAGTTGAGGTTAAGAAAGTCCTAGCTGAAAAAGGAAAGGACAAGGAGCTAGGTTATGAGCAAAAAATAACCTCTGACTATCTAAATAAATTCTCGAAAATATCACAAACCAAGCTTAACAAGCTTGAAACTGATCTCAAGGCAATAGAAAAGCTGTCAGACAAGCACATAGCCGCAATAATTAACCTATTACCGAAGGATTTGGACGATTTGAGGGTCATTTTCTCCAACGAAAGGCTCGAGCTAACACAGGGAGACAAAGAAAAGATTCTAGAAATCGTTAATAAAGACTAGAAGTAAATTATATATTGATTCTAATAATTTACAATATTAAAGAGATGAGAGTATGATTCAGAACATAAAAAAGGATGAATGGGCAGTTGTTTTGGACTTCCTGGCCAAAGGCCATTCAGGAATGTCTAGGTCGCAGCCCGCAGCCCAGGTAATAGGGGACAAGTATTTCTCCTTGTTAGAGGTTATAATAAGGGAAGGCAATGCCCTAAAACCAGGCGACAAAGTCTATATTGGCGACAAAAAAAGGGATCAGGTGCAATATATTTCTGGAAGAATAGAAATGAAGGATTTGACAGCCGCCGCAAAGGACGAGCTTTTAGATTGCATAGAAAAGATAGTGGAATCAAACCAAGAGTATTTCCTAAAGTTTTTCAATGAATCAACATCACTGACTACAAGACAACATCAACTGGAGCTTTTGCCTGGTGTTGGTAAGAAGCATTTGTGGGCAATATTGGATGAGAGGAAGGTAGGCCCATTCAAATCATTTGATGAGATCAAGACACGGGTCCCTTTAATACCAGATCCAAAGACAATGGTTGTGAAAAGGATCATTGAAGAATTGGAAGAAAAAGACAGGTACAGCTTTTTCGTCTTGAAGCTTAAGGAACAGGAAGACAAAAAACCAGTGAGAGAAGTTTTGGCGAGGGCATAATATGGAAGTTCAGGAAGTCATGACAAAGGGTGTGCAGACAATAAACAAAGGTTCAACAATAAAAGAAGCAGCAGAAGCCATGTCAAAATTCAACATAGGTTGCCTTATTGTGGTTCAAGAAGATTCGAAAAAAATGTTGGGAATGCTTACAGAAAGGGATATAGTGAAGTTTGTTGCGCAAGGAAACAACATAAACAACATAGAGGTTGATAGCATAATGAACAAACAGGTCTATTTTGTCAGGCCAACAGACGATTTGGATGATGCAGTTGAAGTAATGGTTAAAAATAAGGTGACCAAGATACCTGTAATTGAAGGATCTGCCTTAGTTGGGATTCTCACAACCTCAGATGTAGCTTCTGCAGAACCAAGATTAATAGCACATATTGCAGCCTAAATGATGCTCAAAAAGCAGCAAGCAGTAGCAGGCTAATATTATTTCTTAATAGCTTCTTTCTCTTTTTCTAATTGTATCTCAGCCCACCTACCTTCGTATCCGCTAACTCCAAGACCATCTAAAATCCGTATAAGCATATCATCTGGAGCCCAGATATGGGAGTGTCTTGCCGGTTTCATATCAGGCCCGAAAAACGGTTTTTCAGGATCGCCTGTTTTCTCTGGTTGTGGTTTGTAATCTACCATTGTCCGCAGCATTGGAAAGGGTTGATCTCCTGTCCAGCCGCATGATCTCCATTCTGTTTTGTAAACAGTTGGATCTTGTAGCGGGTCGCCAAAAGCGCATCCGTTAAGATCAGCTAAAGGCAGTAGATATGACTCCCTGTTAAAAAATATAGTTCTGCCTGAATTATCCCTCATGAACTCAGCATCCATCGGAGTTACAGAGTCCGAGTCTATGCGTCCCATTCTCGCCACTTGAAGCGCATTGACAGCTGGCTCAGAGTCGAACATGACCTCCAAAAAAGCTCTTGCAGAGAACAACGGGCCTTCATCTGTGTAAACCTCCAAGACATCTGGCGGATCTAAAAGTTCTGTCTGAATATACATTATTGGCAAACGGCCATCAATAATTGCTGATTGGCCAAAAAGCCTTCCAGCAGATTCTGTTGTAAAGTTCTCATATCCCATTGGAAGCAGAAGCTTTGGTTTGTTTTCTCTTGTCAAAATAACATTCTCTTCGGCTGATTCTCTCAAACCGCACATCATCAAGCCTGTTTCTGTGGAAACTTCATCCTTGTTTCTTGGGAATCCACCTGGTATGCTGTGATAAAGTTTGTGTGTTGGGGCGCCAGAATCTCTTCTATGTGCTAGTAGAACATCATCTGCGAATAAATATGCAGAACCAGCAGATGAAGGCCTTATCGGATTATCTGGTGTAGCTAAAGTTGCATAACCATCTCTCAAAAAGGTTTCAAAAACATGAACACCCCATTCCGGATTTGGTGGAAGTCTTTTTCCTGTCACCGCTGGATTTGCGGGGTACCAAAGCCTGACCTTTATTCCACCATTATCCATCATCTGTATATCGGCTTTTGTTATTTTGAACAAATATAAATCGCTCATAGAGTTACTGTGTGGTAGTATTTATAAAGCTTGTTATAGAACCAGAGATACCAAAAACATTGCCGCTCCAGAGATGGTTGGTATCAGCAAATTGTCATCGATGAACCAAGCTTTGTTTTTTAATTTTGTCGAGCCGCCGAAAAGCTCTGTCACCATTCCAACCACAGCCCCAATCAAAGCAATTTTATAATCGACAAATAGAAGGCTTATCAATATGGCACCGGCAAAAAAAGCCAAACTCCCTTCCAATGTCCTTTTGTTGTAAATTTTAATTTTACCAAATTTCATGCCGATAATTGTTGACAGGCTATCGCCTATGGCAAGGATTGAACAAGAAGCTGCAGCTATCGGTATTGGGAACAAAACAAAACTGATAAAACATCCAAGGTAAAATAGTAGAGCGCCAAAAAATGGTCTCCGTACTTTTTTCCGTTCCATGAAAAGGACAAACTTCCTAAAACCCATCACCGGCTTGTACCTTTTCACAAGTTCCCCATAAAGGAAGAAGAAAGCCACAACATCTGCAAACAGGATGACAGCGAGCCACTTTTCCATGAAGAAGCCCAAAAAAATAAATAATATACCAGATGCGTGCACAATCTGCCTTTTTGTTTCGCTCATAAAATATTATGTTGGATGGATATAATACCCTATTTTTCAGAGTATAAAACATCCTCCACAATATTCCAAATAGAGCGCACGAAAAACACATAAGCCAGAAGGTTTCCTAAAAGCGGGAGCGGTGTGAAGAAGAAAATAGTCCCGGTAGCTATGTCAAGAGCAGTGAAAAATAAAGTTGACTTGTCAGGCATCTTTCATAACACCTTTAACAAATTTAATTATAGTGTATTTATTGGGGGACAGTTTTAAAGGTTTGTGTAATATATAACACTGTTATGTGGTTAGGAACCCTTTTTCTTTTCCACCCCCCTATAATTAAGTAAATATTAAGGTGAATGACCAAATAAGGTGATTGGTCAAATATTGTCTAGACGAAAGTTTGTAGAAAGTAATCAAATTTATGGTAATGGCAGAACCCCTGAACATGATTAGGAAGAAAACCCTCAAGATACAGGAAAGGCTTGGAATGAGGGTTGGGATAGCTTATGGTATTTCCAAAACACCAATTGCAAAAACAGCTGATGAAGTTGTTGATGCTTTGACAGAATTATATAAAGTTGGCTTCAAAGCATTCCTTTTGCCAAAAGAACTTTTCAGCAAAATAAAAGACCCGCAAGAAATATTCAAAGAGCATTACAGTGAGCTGCTGAAAATCAAAACAACTGCGCAAAAATATAACATAGAGCTTTCCCTCCACCATGATGACCTGCCAGAGGAGCCGCACAAGCTGGATTCTGTATTAAAGATTTTTTTCAACATAGCCCATATAATGGACTGCAGAACTTTTATAATTCACCCAAATTTCTATAAAATGGTGCCGCAAAATCAGGCACTGAAAATACTTGTCCACAAAATAAATGAAGTTGTGAATACGCTTAACCTCAAAATAAAGCTTGGAATAGAAACTACAGGCCGTGTAAATGAATTGGGATCTCTTGAAGATGTTATAGAGATTGCAAAAAGAACCACACAAACAGAGCCCATAATAAACTTCGCAAACATCCATGGTAGAGGATCAGGATTCTTGCGCGATGAAAGCAATTTCAAATTTGTTTTGAACAAACTGAAAAATGAGCTAGGTCCACAATCAACACAAAATTCATATTTCTTGTTCTCTGGAGTCAGTTACGGGCCTTCTGGCGTGATAAAATATCTTCCCTCAACAAAATCTGACATGAAACTTGTGAACCTGATAAAAGCTGCTATGTCAACTGGAGTTAAAGGCACACTTATTTTCGAAGACCCAAACAGGGAACAATCAATTCTAGACATTTTGAAAGAGTTTGGGGATATGGTGAGATAGCCCTCCTTTCTAAATTAAGAAAACT
>JACQNV010000069.1 GCA_016202865.1 Candidatus Aenigmatarchaeota archaeon | reverse complement strand
ATCTTATCTTCTGTTTTAAACGGGATTGGGGCAGAAAAACACTTTTGCATTGTCTTCTGTTCCCACCCAATTATATCTTGTATTTTAATGTCAAAAACTTCTTCTTCCCTTTTTTGTTCCCCCTATTCATGAATATATCCAGTGATTCCTGTTTCTCGCCCAAAAAGTCTTTTTCTGTATAACCGAATTCTGATAAAATCCTAAGCGTGGCCGGTATAATCTGATTATTGATGTAGTAATCCTGATCATAATTCTTTGCCAACTCCAATATTTCTGCCCTTTCTGATATGCTTCCAGAACCTCTTGTTATAATATAGCCGATGACAGAGCCCTCTGGTATCTGGATGCCTTTTGAAATTGCTTTCTTTGCTGCCAGTACATGTGGAACTAGCTGCTCATACTCATCCAAAGGCTTTGAGAGTTGTGTGTAAATAACCAGATCTTTAAACTCGGCTTTTTCTGATTTTATATTCTCAATAACAGATTTTACCTCTTCGAATGCCTTTTTGTGGTTGCCTGTCTTTAGGATTGTTGATATTACTGCGCTTTGAGTTTCCTTGGCTATTGCAGACCAGTTCTTTCTCACGCTTTCAAAGCCCCTGACTGTTATATCACCCTTTTTATCTATCAGAGCATACCGCTTTTTTGCTGCTATCCCTTTTTTGCTCAAAACAAACAAACAGGAGCGATATAGGCCCCTTAGTTCCAGATTAAGATTTTCTGGAAGTGTCTTATTAGCCTCGGCCAAAAACTTTGTTGCCTGGTCTTCAGTCATCTTAACAAAAAGTGAATCTGTGTCGCCATAGATTACCTGATAAGCCCTTTCAGCAAGATCTATAACCTGTTTTATATAAAATCTTCCCCATGCAGTTATAGACTTGGCGCAAATTGTTGAGAACCATCTGGACCCAGGATAACCATAATAACCATAGCTTGCGTTGGCCAATGTTTTGAGCGCAAGTTGCCTGTCCTGCAAATTTCTGGATGTATCACCAGATCTTACCTTCTCAACTATCTCCACCCTTTTCTTAATAAGCGATTCCACAACTTCTGGGATAAATCCCTTGTGGTTTATGCAGAAATAGTATGATTCCTCTGGTACAGCATTTTTGTACCTTGAGGCAACATTTTTGTCCTCTGGGCCTGAGCAGCAGCCACAATTTAGGGTTTCTGGTGATATGTTGTGACCTATAATTATTGATGGGTACAGTGATCTAAAATCGAATAGTGCTATATTGTTGTGCAAGCCGCTTTTGGGTGTATAAACATATCCACCCTGGTATTGTTGGGCTAGCTGCCTGACTTTTATCTCCTCAATTCCTGGCCTGTTTGGAACCAGTTCACCAACCTCAAAACTTCTCCTTATGAAAAGCCATTCGACAAGCTGCGAATAAGTCATCCTGGAAGTATCAAACGGTATCTGGCCAGCTACCCTTGACAGTTCAAATATCTGAGGCAAAAGCACATTTGACAGTTTTAGTGTTATCTCAGAGTCCCTCTCGCAATACTTTGTCATCTTCTCCTTATCCCCCCCTTTCCAAGCCTGTTTTAAATCTGGCCACTCAACCTTCTTTTTTCCCTCTCCAACAACTTCCTGTGCAACCCTGTCCAGACTCAGAACCTCTGTTGATAGGTTTTGATATGATATGTTTTCCACAAAATTGTAAAGATCTATGTGAATCTTTCCCTGAATAGAAAAGGAAGATATGGACCCCTTCATCACAAAAACCGGTTCCTTGCCGCCAAAACCAAAATCCAGCTTAACCTTGTTTTTTCCCGCCCTTTCCATAATCAAAGGAAAATCAAACCCATCTGTGTTATATCCAGAAATAATATCAAACTTCTCGATTTTTAATATTTCAACAAACTTTTCCAAAAGCTCCTTTTCCGAGTTGCATGATTCTGTGTGTCCTTTGTTATATCCTCCAAGAACCAAAGTTTTCCTAAATCCATAGTTTGATGTAAAAGAGCAGACAACAATCTCGTTTTCCCCATTATCTTCTACAGCCTCCAAATCGAAAACTAAAACCTTTACTCTTGGGGCCTCTTCAGAATCTAAATTTGTTATCTCGTCCAGCTCAACAATATCAACTCCGTCTTGATTGCCTATGATATCTCCCACAACATTTACCCAGCTCATCGGTAAAATACCCTTATCTATCAGATATCTTTTGTAATAAGCTATATTGTATTCGTATGTCGATTTCACACCTTCCAATTTCTCAAGGGTAATTTTGAATCTGGGTATATCTCCTGGGCTAGTTAGAACAACCTTTATGACGCTTTTCGGTTTTCCATACAGTTTCTTTTCAACTATTTCCAAGCTCTCAGGAGCTATCCTATCCAATCCATCAGAAATAATAGGGAGTATGCTGGGACCTGGTTTAGCTTCCACATACAGGTAAGGTCTAAATTTTTTGTCAAGAACAAGCACGAGGTCACCTTTCTTTGTTTTTCCCCACAACCTGATAACAGGCTTTCCGTCTTCCATCATGTAATCAGAACCAATTATGCATATTTCTAGGGAAATAGGATTATCAGCCATCCTATTTTAACAGTTAGAACATAGGTTTTTTAAGCTTACATAGCCTTTCCTAACAGTCAAAACTCATACCCAAAGCCAACTGCCGCCAAATTTTTAGTAATGCCATTGAGATCTCTTGATACTCTGCCCTCAACAAAAACCCTCCAGACATCATTTATTTTAATTCCGGCCTGAACCTCGCCTTTCGCAGTGGCTTCGCCTTCAGAAAGCTTCAGATCACCAAAGCTACTGATATATGGCCTCCAAAAACCAAACTTAAAAACTTTCTTGAAAGAAAATCCAAATTCCCAGCTTTCCTTGTCTGTTCTAAATGGATAGGCTCTCAGTTCCATTCCAGAAAAAGGGGAATACGAAAGTCCAACACCGACCACATTATTATCTTCTCCAGAACCGTCCTTGTATTCTCCAGTCACTCCAAAACCATTGTATATGGGCCTTACAAACCTCATCCTACCTGCAAATTTCTCCAAGTCCATTCTGTCCTCACCAGAATTCAAATCAATGTTGCCGAAAAGTTTAACACGCCCAGGGAATTCTTCTCCTCCATAAACCCTTATCCTGTTGGCCTTCGCACTGTCTGCTGTGTATTCCATTGTTGAGTATTTGTTTGTTGGAGAAGAGCATCCGATAACAAGCGCAAGGAGCGGCATAGCCAATTTCCTAAACATAAGAACCCCCTTCTAAAAACTGGTTGTAGAAACAAAGCTTGATTTCATATGCAGAATCTAAAATTTGTTTTGCCCGGAGTAGTTTGTTTTCAGAATCAATTATTTTTGAAAGAATTTCACTGAATTTATCAGAGTGGCTTAACTGATCAGTTGCTTGGTTTTGTTTTTTATCGTGTTTAAAGTGTGGCCAATAGAAAACAGAATCTTCCCTTTTCATTCCATATCTTCTTTCAAGTTCCTTTACAATCAGTTCATATTCCTCTCCAGGACAAACCTCAAAAATAAACCTTGCTACAATTGTTCCTTTAATATCGAAGTTTTCCTCATATTCAAGAAGTTTCAAAGTTTTGTTTATTGTTTCTTGAGTTCTGTTGGTTGGTTTTGTGGTGAGGATTTTGTTTTTGGGTATTCCAATCTTCATCAAATCTGAAACAATATCTTCCCTATGTGAAGGCGCGTAGTGAGGGTATTCCTCCCTTATGAGCCAACCAATGATCTTCTTTGCTTCTTGGTTTTCCAAACCGACCAAAACATGTTCCATTACAGGCGTGAAATTCAATGAGAAAAACCGCCTTTGAAGAAGAAGGTGTTCAAACTCTTGGTTTGTTAATCTATCCAAACCAGAAAGTATTGGGTGGCTTCTCAGCTTCTCTATTAACTGGTTTTCATGGTTATTTAATTCTTCTATAAATTTCATACAGTTATCAGAGTCCTCCTAAGAGCACATGCAAACTCTCTATCTGTAATATATTTTGTTACAACTTTCTTTCTCTGTTCATCTGTCATGTACTGGAATTTGCCATCGCCTTTCCCCATAAAATATGGACACCTAAACATTCTACCGTCGAAATCAACAGTAGCAGAAGATCCTGCACCCATTTGACATTGGCCATTTACACCAGTACTGTGCGATTGGTGGAAATCTGTATATTCCCTTGAAAGTGCCCCTAATTGAGCTTGGACTTCTTTATCTGTGTGGGGTTTGAAATCAGTGTTGCAGACAAAAAATATACCATTCGTGTTTGCCGATTCTTTGAGCTCCCTAAGCTTTTCTGGATTTTTTAAGTCGTCTTCTGAAACAGAGTAATTCATCCCAATTCTTGTCGTGCCTTCTTCTGATTGTTTTGGAGATTCCTTATATGCCATAATCAGACCCCTCAACTTTCCAGCTATCATAGCAGGATTTTGCAGAGATGGGTCGTCTGGTACAGAATATGTTTTTCCATCAAAAAAGTCAGCGTCTATAAATGGGTTTCCTCTAAGGCTCATCATTACGTTTACACCATAATTTGCAAGTGTTCGGGAAACATTCTGATCCAAGTCATTTCCAGGGGTGAAAATATAACTTTGAATTCCTTTTAACGCAGCATATCTAATTTTCCAAAGCGTCATTTCCCTAATGCCTGGGTGGAAAACTTCTCCCCTTCCATTTACTGTGATGAATCGTGTTCCCCACTCAAATGCAAAATAGTCTATTGCTTCCATCACTTCTCCTTTTGAAAGTCTCTCGCCTAATTTTACTTTCTGAGTTATACAGTCTTTGCAAGCCTGCCTTCTTGCCCCATCAGGAAGCTCTACCATCTCGCCTCTTTTACTGCACAAATTTGCATCTGGCAAATTCAGGATAGCGACAAAGTCATCACTATCCAATTGGTCTCCTAAATCTTCCAATTTTTTTGTAATTTCAAGTTTGTATTCCATAACTCACACCCTAATATAATTTTTAGGCACCATTCCGTACATGCTTACAAATTCCTCTTGTTCCATATCATCCAAAACTATATCGGGTGAATATCCTCCAAATGAGTATTTGCTCATTATAGGTGTTCTCATGTGTAAGTTGGTTTTTTGGCCTTTGCAAAATTCCTCTAACATAGGCAACACTTTTCTGGAGAGCTCTGCTCTGTCACCCCCTGTCCACAAAGTTATAGGATGTTCTCTGGAGTAGTCGATTAGTTGGCGAACAATCTCTCCCCTGAGTTCACCATCCTTGATCAAAGTTCCTTCAACATCACAAAAAACGCCAGATAGCGGTCCATTATCAGTTCCAACTGACTGGTTTCTATAGTTCTTTAGAAAATCTACAACCTCATCGTCACTTCCTCTATATCCCAATTCTTTTCTGGCGCGTTCTAAAGCTGCTTCTGGGTTGCCGTTGAAGTTGTGAAGTATTGTCCCGACCACGCAATCCTTTTCGCCCCTTTCACCAACAATTTCCAATGCTTGGTTTCTGAATGTTGGAAGAGATAGATATTCTGTTAACGTGGTAGGCGAAAACGGCAATCTAAAATAGTGTGTTCGTGGAGAGCTCATCAATCTCATGAATTTTTGATCTTCAAACAATTCTGGCAATGTCTGAAAACCATACAAGATAAGAGCGGTATCTGGATATCTTCTTTGTTCTTCTAACCCTATTCCTAATCCAAGTCTAGTATAAACACAGCTACTCTCTATACCCTTTTCTACGCATATGTAAATTCCATCTGGAAAGGATGGGCTTTGAAGTGTCTTAACCACAGCTTCGTGGTCGTCGTGTACTATTTTCATATTATTCGCTCCCCTGAGGTTCACCGTTCCTAAATTCCTCTGAAACAGGAACGCCAATCAAGTGTTTCCCTTTTCCAAAATAATCGCGGAGCAATACAACTGTTCCATCATTTACACCATCATTGTCCAAATCAATCCAGTATTCTGACATTGTCCAGTCACCGTTTTTATATTTGCCAAATTGCACAAGTCTTTTACCACCAAGAGTATATTCATTTGTCACGAGACCATCATCCACTTGTTTTGTGTTATCTGGCCAACCAATACCACTGTAGGTTTTCATCCTTATAACCGTATCTCTGAATTTACCAAAAGACTCTTGTGTAGGGACATCTGGAACAGACGAGCACGCAACCAATGCCGGTATAGATGCTGCTATTGCAAGCTCCATTCCTCTAGACTTGATAGATCTATATGCGCTCTGAACCCCTTCCATGACATTTGAAATGTATCTCATATTATCACCTCAACTATGTTGCCACTCTATAGTGACATCTAAATATAGTTATCTTATGTCTATATAAAATTAATTTACACTACCTTTTACAAAATCGCTATTTTTAAGCCTAAAAAGCCAATTAGTAGTATATGGCCACAAAACTCGACTTAAAGGACAGGAAGATACTATACCAACTGGATATCAATTCCAGGCAGCCAAATTCAGAGATAGCAAAAAGGGTGGGTCTGTCAAAACAAGTTGTCGGCTTCAGAGTGGCAAGATTTGTAGAGCAAAAACTTCTGCTAAAATTTTACACAGTCATTGACATTTCCAAACTTGGCTTCTCTGTGCACAAAAATTTTGTCAGGTTGCAGAACCTGGACTCGGAAAAAGAAAAGGAGTTTGTAAACTACTTAAAAAACCATCCCAACGTTGTGTGGGTTGCAAGCTGCGATGGAAAATATGATTTGGCCTTTGCAATCTGGTCAAAAAACATGGAACACTTAGACGCAATCTTAAAAGAAATTGACAAAAGCTTCGGTGAATATATTTCTGAAAGACAGATCACACCAATCATAAGGGGTGAATATTTCATCAGGGATTACTTGTTAGAAAAACAGAAGACCCAAACACAGAGAAAATCCTTTTTTGCCTCGGTGGGTGAACAGATTAAGATTGACACCAAAGACTGGAAAATACTTTTTGAGTTGGGTAAAGATGCAAGGGCGACCTCTGTCAGCATCTCAAATTCAGTGGGAATAAGCCCAGATGCAGTTGCGGACAGGATAAGGAAAATGGAAAGGTTGGGTCTTATAATGCAATATAATATTGTGCCAAATGAATCCACATTCCCTTATTTACACTACAAAGTCCTTGTCGGCCTCAGGAACATGTCTGCAGAAAAGGAACAAGTCTTGATACAATATTGCAAGTCAAATACTAACATTGTCTATGTTGTAAAAACCCTCGGACCGTGGGAGTTTGAAGTGGACATTGAGGTTGAAAGCGCGCAGAAGTTCAGGGAAATAATGATGGATTTGAAAACAAAATTCAAGGATATAATCCAGGATTACTCAGCCCTTAACATTTACCAAGTGCACAAGTATAATTTCTGCCCTAGTGTGCAAATATAGTCACCCCAACAAATTTAAAAATTCCGCAGGCTTTACTATTTTCACCCCATTGTACATTTTTATATCTAGTAGATGTCTGTCCCCAGAAACAATATACTCTGATTTGCCGCTGACTGCAGCTTCCAATATTTTATTGTCGTCTGGATCATCTTTAACAAAATTTACTTTTGTTGTTGGCACAACTATTTCAGAAATAGATATAATATGTTTTAGAACGTTGTTTATTTGTTCCTGGGAAAAACCAAACCTCGGCCTTGATATAACTCCTTTAAACTCTTTTAGAATATCTAGGGAAATTACAAGCGCTATCTTACCTTCCTTTGACAACTTTAATATCTTGTAAGGGTTGCCCTCGCTAATTGTTGCAGAAACAAGGACATTTGTGTCCACAGTTGCTCTAAGTAGCATATTAGTATCTTAAGATTTTCTATAATCTTGTATTTCCCTTTCAACACCCCTTTCACTAATTCCAGAAGTCTTTGCTGTTTCCCAGAGCGATTTGAAAGTCTCCTCAAAGTTATCCAATGTCTTGGTATTTAGGTTTTTAATTCTCTTCAAGAGTATCGTCCCATTTATATCAATGACTACAAATTTCTCCCCTTCTTCAAGGCCCTCTTTCTCCCTTATATCTTGGGGTATCACGACCTGACCCCTTGATGTCATTTTTGTAATTTCCACTTCCATAAGAATAATATGATTAATCTTATTTATAAAGATTTTCTCAGGCTCTTGTACTCTTTCAAAATTAGTTCTATTGTGGGCCTTAGGTTGCCTTCTTTCTGGTATTCTTGCAGGGCCTTATAATACTCGGATCTGTTTTTCAATTCTATATTCACTGGATGCAGGCCGTGCTTTAGTAGTATGTTGTTTAAAAGAAGCCTTCCAATCCTTCCATTACCGTCCTGAAATGGGTGTATATTCTCAAACTGATTGTGGACAACCGCAGCAAGCACTATATTATGGTATTTGCTCTTGTTTTTGTTATACCATCTAACCAATTCCTTTAGCAAACTTACAACATTTTTTTGCGGTGCGCCTCTGTGCAAAACGCGTCCAAGTGAGTCTACAACAGCGACCTCTACACCTTTACCTCTAAAATTTCCTGCAAATGGCTTAGAGTTTTTAAACACAATGTTGTGTAAGGCTTTTATTAAATCCGTGGAAATATGTTCTTTTGTCTTCCTTATGTGTTTTATGGCTTCTGCAACACCATACGTCTCTGAAATTTCCCATTTTGATTTGTCTGGCCATTTGTTCTTTTCCAGTATATCTTTTACCTCTGCAAAACTTACTGTAGCCCCCTCTATCGCATTGGTGTCATATGTAAAAAGCTGGGTAAACTTTAGCCATTCCTTTTCACTTAAGTGGCTAATTTCTAGATCAGTTTTTGTAACAAGGTTTTCTATTTGCCTAACCTCTTCTTTGGAAAGGACAGTTTGTAGCGGATCCCTCAATCTCTTATAGTTTATTATCAAATTCTCTATATCTTTTTGCGCCCGTTGGGACCTTTCTTTCAACTCCTTTTCTGACAGGTTAGATCCTAGATACTTCCTTATCTTCCTGACCTTCCCACCATCCCTAAAAGAATGGGCCAAATAGAACAGCTTACTTTTACTCTTTCTCCTTATTTCGACATTCATATGTAATAGTAGTGACTACATATTTAAATAGTTTACTAACTATGTGACTACATTTTGGACTTTTGTAGTCCCTACTCACTTTTTCTTTCCTTATGTAAACTCAAAGAAAACCTGAACTAAAAGAAACAGACAATTGGCTCCAGATCACGGTTTTTCCCACTCAATCTCGTAATACTCATACGGAGATCCGGGCAATGCAACCCTCTTCAAGACATAATAGGTTATCGCAGTCTCCCTGTCTATAATTGATAACATCAATTCCAAACCAAGATCGCTCGCCTTTTTCAGTAAAGATGCCAGTTCCACTCCACCAATATGCTCATCCTCAGAGACTGTTGCCATCAAATATCTCGGTTTGTCTTCTGGTGTTTCTCTCACCCAGTTAGAGCCGTCTCTCTTCCTTTTGTATGCAAGATAATCTGCTGGGTAATCAACATAGTCCCTTTCGTCCATCTCTGGAATCCCAAGCAAAAAAGTCTTTTTAACAGAATGCGCAACCCTTACAGCGCGAGCCCACTCAGAAATCAGCATCTTCTGGTCTTTTGGAAAAACGTGCAACACATGCTTTGAATGTATCCATTTGTCTTCTCGCACAGGAGAAGCGCCTGGAAAATAGATCCTAAAGTGGGAACCAAATTTGAAACCTGTTTTAACAACATAGCTCTGTAGTCTCCAATCCTCATAAACTTCATATAACTGTTCTGTATATTCTCTCTCTTCTTTAACTTGCTTCAAAACATTTGATGGTGTAATTTTTTTTCCGCTCTCAGCATCTATAATAGTAAATCCAAAATGTTTTGCAAGGAATATTGTCTCAAAAAAGTCGAGCCTTGAAAGATTTCCTCTCATCTGTTTGTAAACACCAAGTTGGCCTATCCAATATTTTTCAAAAAGTTCTTTTCCAGCCTCTTCACTATCCAGGACAGAAAATAAAGATCCTTTATACCAGTAAATTTTCACATCTTTTTTTTCAGGTTTAAGTTGACGAGCAGGATATTTTTTATGCGTTTTCTTATCCCCATGCTTGGTTTTGGAAGAAAATCTTTTCAGAATAAGTCCTCGATCTCTCCAATCTCTATACGCATTATATTTGACTATAAGCCTTGGATCTTGTTTAATGAAATGGCTTGCTATCTGATTAAATCCAAATTCTCCTGTGTCTGTGTTTACAATACCGTTTTGGAAAATTATTATGTAAAGAGCCTCTTCTGGATCCACAACCCATTTACCATCTTTTTCTTCTCCAAAAGAATTCTTTTTAAGCCTATCCAAACTTTCTGGGTCTTCGCACCAAATACCAATTTCCGGGTCAAATTTCAAGGTAATCATAGACTTATTTAGTAAAGTGTATACTATTAAAGATATTATGGACCTTAAAGAGGCGCTTAGAAGCAAACTAACTGACAAGGAGCTCCAAAGCCTGAAAACATCCTTCGATGTGATAGGTCATGTTGCTATCTTAGAAATTCCAGAGGGGTTGGTGAAAAAAGAAAAGATTATAGCTCAAGCCTTGTTAAAACTCCACAAAAATGTAAAAACAGTCTGCAAAAAGTCAGGTGAAAGGTCTGGAACTTACAGGTTGAGGAAGCTGAAGAAGCTTGCAGGTAATGGGTTCGAAACTGTTCACAAGGAGTCAGGTTGTCTGTTCAAGTTAGATCCAAGAAAGGCTTATTTCTCTGTTAGGGAGTCAACAGAACGGCTAAGGCTAGCGCAAGAACTAAAACCAAAAGAAAAAATACTTGTTCTGTTTTCTGGTATAGGGCCATTTGGTATAGTTGCTGCAAAAAAACAACCTGGTTGTATTGTTGATATGGTTGAAATCAATCCAACAGCCTGTGAATATGCTGAAGAGAATATAAGGTTAAATAAAGTCCAGGAAAGTGTAAAGAGCTTCTGTGGTGATGCAAACAAAGTCACACCAAGCAAAAAATATGATAGAATAGTGATGCCGCTTCCAGAGACCGCGTACAGGTTTTTGGATATAGCAGTTAGCCATTGTAAAAAAGGTGGAATAATTTACCTCTATGCAATTCTAGGAAAAGAAAACACAGAGGTGGAAGAAGAAATCAAAAAACACAAACTCAAAATAGTAAATAAAAGAAATGTCCTCCCCTATGCGCCCGGAGTCTGGAAGGTTTGTTTGGAGTTAAAGGTTGATTAATCGAATAGAAATATGAAAAAGATAACCGGTGTATACTGGGGAAGGTTTAACCCATCACATAAAGGTCATCTCAAGTTAATCAAGAAAATTTTAGGTGAAGTTGACAAGCTAATCATTGCCATTGGGGCTGCAGAAATTAAAAACACGAAGAGAAACCCCTTTAATGGCAAAGAAAAAAAGAAAATGATGGAGGCTTACTTCAAAGAATCGGGAATTTACAACAAGAAAATAACTGTTATAGCTATACCAGACGGAAAATCCTTTTCTTCTGCAGTCAAAAACCTGTTCGAGTTGTGTGGGAAATTCGATGTCTTGTATACGGACAAGGAAACAATAATAAAAATGGTAGAGAAAAGAGTTAAAGTTAGAAGAATACACAGAACAGGAAGTATATCCTCAACTAAAATCAGGGACGCTATTGCAAACAATCGGAAGTGGGAACACCTGACTGGTAGATCTGTTGCAACCCTAATCAAGAAATTCAATGGTGTACAACGAATAAAGAAAGCTTATCTGATCACCAGGTAATATATCTATTATATGACTATGAAAAAGGTTTACATTTCGCATTCAACAAAATTTGACTTCAAAAAGGAATTGTATAAGCCACTGAAGAAGCCGAAAGGCTTTGAGCTGATATTCCCGCACGAAAAGTCTGGAAAAGTAGAGTCATCAAAAGATATCATCAAAACTTGTTTTGCTCTAATTGCTGAAGTTTCAAACCCTAGCCATGGAGTTGGAATAGAAATTGGCTGGGCCGATTCTTTTGGTGTTCCAATAGTTTTTATTTTTAGGAAGGGTTCAAAGGTTTCACCCTCCCTGAAAGTCGTTTCTAAAGAATTTATAGAATATGTCAAGATAGAAGACATTTTACCAAAACTGGAAAAAATACTCTCTGATAAATCTAAAGGTAAATTAATATAATCAACCTACAATATTTAGTATATGCCAGAACAACATGACTTGATAATAATCGGTGGCGGCCCAGCAGGTCTAGCAGCCGCTTTGTATTCTGCTAGAGGCGCCCTCAAACCTTTGGTAATAGAAGGCGTGAGCAGCGAGGCTGGCGGTCAGCTAATGTGGACAACTGATATTGAGAACTATCCTGGTTTTGAGGCGATAGCGGGTCCTGAACTCATCAAGAAAATGAGAGACCATGCAAAAAAATTCGGTGCAAGTTTTGTGACTGAAAATGTTGTCTCTGTTGACTTCAAGAAAAGGCCGTTTACACTGAAAACAGAGAGCGGCAAAATCTACAAAGCGAAATCTGTAATTATTTCAACCGGCGCCAAATCGCTTATGCTTGGACTAAAATCTGAAACAGCTTTTATGGGTCGCGGTGTTTCAACATGCGCAACATGTGACGCCCCTTTTTTCAGGGATAAAGATGTGGTTGTTGTTGGCGGCGGCGACACTGCAATGGAGGATGCCCTTTCCTTAGCAAAATTCGCCAAAAGGGTTTATGTAATACATAGAAGGGATCAGCTGCGCGCGTCGAAAATCATGCAAGACCGCGCCTTTGCGAACAGGAAGATAGAGTTTATTTGGAATACTGCTGTTGAAGATATACTTGACATGAAGTTGAACAAAGTTGTTGCAGTCAAACTAAAAGATGTGAACACAGGAAAGGTTACTGAGAAAAAGATTGACGGTGTTTTTGTTGCAATCGGTCACAAACCAAACACAGATTTGTTCAAAGGTCAACTTGATCTTGATGAGAAAGGCTATATCAAAGTAAATGGTGTTAAAACCAGCGTACCCGGGATTTATGCAGCCGGAGATGTCGCTGATCCAGTCTACAAACAAGCAATCACATCCGCTGGCACAGGCTGCGCAGCTGCTTTGGAATCTGAGAAGTTTGTGGAGTCTTTGTAAAATATGGATAAACTTTTTGGGATAAGAGATAGTGAAGGAGAATTATATTTTCATTTAGAAAAAACGCCAGAAGGAGTCTCAGTGATAAGTAAGATTGACTATGCGCTTTTCAAAGACCAAAGTTATAACTTCGATGAAAAATGGCAAGGAAGACTACCAGAAAAAGAAACTTATGAAGGTTATGAGGAAGGCGGAGTTTACATGGGTGTTCTTGTAAGCAAAGAACGAATACACATAATCATAAGGGGTTTAAAGTCATCGGAAAAAAGAAAACAAATCAAGGATTTAATTGGGAGCAAGTATAAACTGATTGAGCCAATAGAAATAAAGAAGTAAAGGTTAATTCTTCATCTTATACTTTTTCAGAAGTGCAGAATTCCCAACTACTGTAAGCGAACTTAAAGCCATGGCAGCCGCCGCTATTATTGGGTTTAGCAGACCAAAAGCAGCTATTGGAATTGCAGCTGAATTGTAAGCGAAAGCCCAGAATAAATTTTGCCTTATCTTTCCCATTGTTGCCTTGCTTAGTCTAATGCCTGTGGCAACATCTATCAAATTATCTTTAACAAGTATTATTCCCCCAGTCTCCTTTGCCACATCACTTCCAGAGCCGATTGCTATGCCTATATCAGCCTGAGCAAGCGCGGGGGCATCATTTATTCCATCACCAACCATCGCGACCATCTTGCCCTCCTTCTGTATTTTTTTAACAACCTCTGCCTTTTCTCCTGGTAAAACATTAGCCACCACTTTTTCTATCCCAACCTTTTTTGCAATTGATTTCGCAGTCTTTTCGTTGTCGCCTGTTAACATTATGCACTCTATACCCATCGCAGAAAGATTCTGTACAGTTTCTCTTGAACTTTCTTTTAATGTGTCAGCAATAGCTATCACACCAAGAGCCTGCTTGTTCACAGAAACTATCATTGCTGTCTTTCCTTGTTCTTCAAAAGCCTCCATCTGTTTTTCTACAGCTTTTATATCAGCTCTATGTTTGGCCATCAGCTTTCTATTTCCCACGAGTATATTGTTCTTGCCTAGAGCGGCTTTAATTCCGTGACCAGGAATAGCTTCAAACCTGTCAGCATCCGGAACTTTTATCTTCATGGATTCTGCTCTCTTAAGTATGGCATCTGCAAGGGGATGTTCAGACCCCTTCTCTGCGATGGCAGCAAACTTTACAAGGTTTTTTGGATCGTCTGAAAATATGTCAGTGACAATAGGCTCACCCTTTGTTAGTGTCCCTGTCTTGTCAAATATTATTGTATTCAGTTTTTGAGCCCGTTCCAGATATTCCCCACCTCTTATCAATATCCCAGCCTCTGCACCCTTTCCAACACCAACCATAAGGGCAGCTGGGGTTGCTATACCAAGCGCACACGGACAGGAAATTATAAGAACCGCTATAAAGGAAAGCAAACCCATTGTGAAGTTACCAAGCACAAAATACCACACCAAAAATGAAAGAATCGCAATGCCTATGACAGCTGGGACAAAATAAGAACTTACCCTATCAGCCAGTCTCTGTATTGGCGCACTTGATGCCTGTGCCTCTTCAACCATTTTTACAATTTGCATCAGCGTCGTTTCCGCCCCAATTTTTGTCGCCTTAAATTTTATTAACCCATGTTTGTTAACTGTGGCACCGATGACCTCATCTCCTTTGCCTTTTTCAACAGGAATACTTTCTCCTGTCACCATAGATTCATCTATTGATGTGCGGCCAAATATTATGACACCGTCTGTTGGTATTTTCTCACCTGGCCTTACACTAACGATGTCTCCAGAGACTATTTGATCTGCCTGTATCTCAATTTCTTTCCCATTTCTAATCACTCTTGCTGTTTGCGGCCTCAAATCCATCAGTTTTCTTACAGCTGCAGATGTCCTCCTTTTCATATAATCCTCCATGAACTTTCCAAGAAGAACAAAGGCTATTATAACAGCTGAAACTTCAAAATACACATTGCTTTCCTCTACTGGAAGAATATTGGGGAAGAATACAACAAATGTGCTGTAGATGTAGGCTGTCAGAGTCCCGATGGTTATCAGTACATCCATGTTCATCCTTTTATTTGTGAGTGCCGTATACGCGCCTTTATAGAATCCCCAACCGCCAATAAACTGGATCGGTGTTGTTATGATAAACAACCAGAGGCCCCAGCTGAAATATGGGAGTTGTGGTATCGGGACCCAGGTAACAATGGAAGCCCCTGCAGCAAGAGCAAACATAGCTATCACACGCAGCAGGGCAAGAAGAAGAACACCAGATAAAGCAATTGTGACCCTCCTCTTCATCCTTTTTAATTCTTGTTCAGGCGATTCGAATTTGTTTACGCATTCTTCTGAGCAAAAATAGTATATCCTACCGCCAAAATCCTTTTTGATTGATTTGCTCTTTTCAATCTTCATCCCGCAAACAGGGTCTGTCGCAGTCCCATCATTTGATTCCATCGACTCCAGGAATGGTTTGTATCCAATCTTTTTTATAATATTGATTATTTTAGCAGCATCCAATTTTTCTTTATTGTATTCTACAAGGGCTATTTTTGTGAGCGCATTTACATTGGCACCAGACACACCAGCAGTCTTCCTAAGAGCAGTCTTCACCTTCAAGGCGCAGCTTGCGCAGTGCATGCCTTCTATCCTAATCCTAATTTTTTCTTTCTGCATATTGAAAATATATCAATAAAGATAATAT
>JACQNV010000068.1 GCA_016202865.1 Candidatus Aenigmatarchaeota archaeon | reverse complement strand
ATAATAAATGGTATTAGGCTTAGTGGATTTTTAGAGGTGTTTAGATGAGATTTCAGGACTTTATTGAAAGGGGTACTGTAAGAAAAGGTGAAAGGGATATACAACTAGCAAAATCTTTGATAAAAATGTCTGAAAACCAAATTAAATCCATGCAATCTTTGGGGTTAACAGATGTAACAGCTTCAACAATAATGGCAACATATTATGAAGCGCTTAGGGAAATAGTGGAGGCTATTTGTGCCAAGTCTGGATACAAGGTATACTCCCATGAGGCTTTTACATACTTTCTTAAAGAATTGGGAGAGGATGTTATTGCTGAGAAATTTGACAGATTTAGAAAAATCAGAAACGGGATAAATTACTACGGGAAGCAAATAGATAAAGAATCTGTAAAAACAAACAAAGAGGACATTGTTAAGATTATAGGATCCTTAAAAAGCAAGTTTCTTAGTGATGTATAGTCTACTAGAACAACTTCCCAGGCAAAGGAAGCAAATTAAAGAACAAAACCCAGCTTAACAGCCAGATTAGGAAGAAGACAGCTAGATTGGGTCCAAGGGTTTTTTTGTCTGCTTTACCAAGCTTTTTTGTGACTGCTCCTAGTATAATAGCCACCACTAAGGCCAAGCCCAGAGCATACCAAAACCTGCTAAAGTAGAGGGATAAATAACCTATAACTATGCCCAACAAAGCAAATACAAGTATAGAAATTCTCTGGAACTTTAGTTCTGGATCCATAAGTCTATATATTTTGGCTATATTTAAGCTATTTTACCTTTTATAAGATTTATCATTATATTCTCTTATTATGGCACTAAGGCTGTCTGTGGCTGAGACCCCTGGAGACATACCAAGAAGCTTCATGGAAAGGTTGATGGATGAGAGGATTAGTTTTGATGATGAGTTTTCCAGCAGGATATGGAGGACAGGAGTATCTAGTTTTCAGCTTTCTAAGTATCCTGTTTTATCTGACCCAAAAAGTCCTGTTAGGGTTGAGGAGAAAACAGTGAATGTTTTTATTGACCACGATGAATCAGCAATGACTTTTGTTCTGGATGATAAGGTATCTGTTCAGGCTTTAGAAGGGACTGATATTTTGAAAGGCGTATTACCTGAACTTTTGTCAGATAGAGACACAAGGGCTGTTTATAGACCGATTAGAGGCGGCCCACCAAAATTGGAAAGGATTGTATCTAAGACCAAAGGCGTTGTTTTTGAATCTGAACCAGGAGACAAACCCAGCGAGTGGGTTGACCTGAAAAAAGTGAAGATTGATTTTGAAGACTTTTTGTATATTACGCGCAAGAAGCCAGCTACATTGAAGGCAGATATGAAGAATTATATGGAAAGGAAGGACCTAGACTTAGGATATGTAGATGAGTATTTATCCAAAGGCATGAGAGGTGCACCAAGAGAGAAGACAGAGGCGAGGAAGAGGTTTTATGGTGTTCTTGTGAGGGAGGTTAAAAAAATGCAAGGGATTAAGGCTCCTGAAAACACTGATAAATCTTCAACTGGAACAACAACAAGCGTTTTTGGCGGATCAGGGGTAAAAGAAACTAAAATTAGTTTTTCTGGGCCGTCATTGGGTGATAAACCAGAAACAGGGATAATTGGATTTGATGATTTTGTGGGGATAACAGGCAGGGCTAGTGGAACTGCGAATGCTGCTTTAAAAAGAAATGGGATAGATAGAGAGGCTATACCTCTTGACTGGGCATCGAATTATATTAACAATATGCAGCGAGTTACTGATGAAGATAGGATAGCTGCAAGAGCAAGATTGGAACAACATAAAGCCAAAATTGGTGGGGCTGCTGTGGAGAGACAATTATTTGTTGAACCACCTCAAACACACCCAAATGTGAATGGTTCTGGTGGGGCGCAGGTTGCAGAACAGGCTGTTGCCCCTGAAATAGAACCAACAGGCTTGCCAGCACCAAATCCAACAGGCGAAGGAATTGCACCAGAACCGGTTGATATAGGTCAAGCAGATTCTGATATAGGTATTGTTGAAGGTGTGGCTCCTGCTGCGGATTTAGAACCTGAAGCAGCAGCTGAAGAATTAGTTGATTCTGATATTGGTGAGCCAACTACAGACAAATCGCCAACAGACCAAACAGATCAACCACAAACTAAACCCAAAGGATATACACTTTTTGAATTTCTAAATCTATCTGGTCTTGGCGCAGCAGAGGCTAGGGGTGTTATAGAAACAGAAGGCATTGATTTTCACGATGGAAAACTTGATGGGCTTGGTGTGGAAAAGTATTTGGAAAATGTTGGGAAGCTTCCTGTGGATCATGTTGAACCAGAAACTGGCGCTGAAGCTTTAGATGTAGTTGAGGAACTTATTGAACCAGATCAGCAGCCAGTGCCAGTTCTAGATGTTGAACCACCCACAATTGAGGATTTGGAAATTGGGGCAGACAGAACTTTGGATTTTGTCGAGGGTGAGTTAGCTGTACAAGAACATGTGGACGAAGCAAGCAGAGAATTGGAATCAAATTCTGATGCAACAGCTGAAGAGGATGATCAACAGCCATTTGAAGATCAAGATCTGAACTCAGGTCATGATGTGACTATTGAGGGAACAAATAAGACAACAGCAAATAGGAGTGAGGTTTACAGGCCATACAAGGCCGCGAGAATTTTGGGACTAAACGAAGAGGCATTGCAAGATCTTGTAAGAACAGGTAGGCTCGTACCAGTCACTCTTGAAGGAAAATATTCTGGAAATACTTATTTTAAAAGAGAAGATGTTTTGAAGCTAATGGCTGAGCAAGTGGAGATGCAGACTGGAAGAAAGGTTTACATAAGATCAGAGGCTGTTCAGGTTTTGGGTGGTGATGGGGAAGCTCTTAGAAAATGGGTGTCAAAGAGAGCCATCAGAACATACCAAGACAGATTCTTTGACATGGACGATGTTAATAAACTGGCAGACAAGTTGGGTGCTAAACTTGCTATTGATAACTCAGAAGAATCTTTAGGTCAAGAAGGCGGGGTTGAAGCGGCTTTAGCTGTAATAGAAGAACATATTAGAAATCCAGTTATTTCAGATACGACTACACAAATATCAACAGCTAGCGAGCTTGTGACAGACAATGCACAACAGACTTTGATTTCAAACTTTACTGAAATTGCAAAAAGATATGGAGTGACAGAAGATGAGGCGAGAGACCACATAAGGCGCGTGGGGTTAAAGCGTGAGCACGGTGGCTATAAATTAGATTTGGTTGATAATTATTTTGCAAAACTTGGGATAAATCCTGTTATACCGGCGGCTCAAAATCCTGATACTGACAAGTCTTTATTGTCGGCTCCTGTCGCAGAGGTTGTGCAAGACCCTAAACCGAAAACAGATGAAGACATAAAAACTATTTCAGATAGGCAAGACCCACGAAAATATCCATTAAACACAGCCAGAAAAATGTTGGGTGCAAGTTGGGATGATGTTCATCGAATTCTCAGCGATGGCGGAGTTGCAAAATACAAGGGCGGTGATGTCGATGCAGATCAGTTGGATTTACTTTTGGAAAAAAGGCGCGGCGGAGAAAATCTAGTGGATAAAGAAAAGTCTAAGCCGCCTGAAATTGGAAGAGATAATACTCCGGATATAATCCTTGCCGCAGATCCAAAACCAGCTTCACCTTCTCCTACAATATCAACTCAAGATGATATCAAACCTGTTAGAAGAATATACACAGACGCTGAAGGTAGCTCTGCTCTTGGTGTGAACGAAGAAGTTTTCAGATCTATTGTTGGTGTGCACGGAATTCCTCTGGAAGATGGTGGTTATGATGCTAACAGAGTTGATAGACTCAGGGACGAGCTTGCAAGATTTAATCCTAGAAGAGCAGTAGAATTAATCCAGACTCCTGCTGAAACTAAAGGTTCACAACAACCAGCAACTTCGCATATAAAGGACATTGCAAGAACATATGGTCTTAGCCGATCAAAGACAGAGAGACTTCTTAGGGAAGGCGGGGTTGAGAATGTCTCGCACGCATTTTTTGTGACAAGGAAGGCAGAAGCTTATCTTTCCGGTTTGGGCTACAATCCAATTGATCTTGCACAACCGCCTTCTCAAGATACACCAAAACCAGAGCATAAAGCCTTAAAACCTGCAGAAACTCAACCAGCTCCTGTAATAGCCAAAGATCTAGACACGCTTTCTCTCGGCGAGACAGCTGAATTTTTGGGCATGACAAAACTAGGTGTAATGGATCTTGTAAATAACCACCAGTTGAAAATGAAAATAGTGGATGGGAAAATTTGTTTTGAAAAAGGTGCTATTGAGAGATTTGTCGGAGGGCTTCCGGAACCAGCGCGCGCTGAGTTGCCTGCGGTGCAAAGGTCGGTTTTTGTTCCAGAAACTTTTGGAGCCGCCGTTGTTTTGCCAGATAAACATGAACATGCGCAATCAGCTGAGCCATCTCCAATTACGGCGCCTTCAACAGAACAACTGGAATCTGTTGCAGACAGTTTATTGCAGGCTGTTGGAGATCAAGAAGTTTCGCCTAAAGTTGGTGGGGAACATTCTATAGAGGAAGTAGATACTGCGGATTTAGTTGACCAACATCTTTCCGGCATTCAAGAATTCAATGTAAAACCGGAACACAGACAGATATATAATATAGCCAAAGCTGCAAGGATTTTAGCTAGGGGGGAGAGTGAAGTTGAACAGCTCATGACACAAGGACAGATTGAAACAATCACAGTTGACAGTAAAGTTTATCCTACAAAGGAAGGTGTTTTGAAGTTTAAGGCGAGAGAATTTGAGAGAAGAACTGGAATCAGGGTTTACACACGAAGAGAAGCTGAAGATGTATTTGATGGAAACGCATCAAGACTTTATAGTTTGGCTGGGAAGGGAAGTATCAGAAAACCAGATGACAAATTATATATTGCAGAAGATGTTGACAAATACGCAAGCTCTTCCGGTGAATCACCTGAAACAACAAATAAACATGAGCTCGATAGAGAAGCTGCGTCTCTGCCTAGAATGCCTTCTTCAATAATGGATATCGGAGCTGACTCAGAAAGATTGATTGGAGCAGTTACAGGTGAAGCAGATAATTCTGCGTGTGATACTTCTGCAGGGAGTGATTATGGTAGTGGACCGGATCAAAATCAGACATTTAGTTTGCGTTCGGCTTCATTGATTTTAGGCAGACCAGAAGAGTATGTCATGGAACTCATCAAGTCTGGAAAAATTAAACAGGTTGGGCATACTGGAAACCAATCGAGATTTAGTAGAAAGGACTTGATAAAACTGGCTGTAACTTTGACAGAAGAAAGGGTTGGAAAAAGGCTTCTCACAAGGGGACAGGCTGCAGATACCATGGATATTGATTTTAATGATTTTGATCGTTATGAAGAGCTGTATAAAATCAATAGATATGGCGGGTTCTTTGATGCAGAAGATGTGAATAGAGCAGCAGTTTCAATCAGAGAAAGTAGGGGAGATCCTCCAAAGGATAGACCGCCTGTTTTACATGTTCCATCAGATAGGCGATTAGCGATACGCACAGAACCGCTCAAAGGCGATTCTGATTTACCTCAAGTACCAAATGAACAATCAAAATCGCGGGCAAAAGCAGAAGAAACAGAGTTCAGAAGACCGGATGGAAAAAGGGTTTACAAGGGAGCCAAAAAGGCCAAAGAGGTTCTTGGCTGTCCTGATGGAAGTGTAAGTCACCATATTGATGTTTGTGGTTCCAGAATAAGCGAGAAGGGTCGAGGTGATGTTTTAATTGATGCAGACAGGCTTGACAATTATGCTGCAAAACTTAGAAACCAAACACATAAAACAGGGCGGAGAGGTGGGAGAACAGAAACAGCAAATACTGATTCAAGTAGACAGCGACAGCTTTATAGACAGCATGATATACAGAGAAAATATGGATTGGGCGCGCATGACTCTCATGTTTTATTGGAAGAAAGTGGAATTGAACCAATAGATGCTCAAGGCACCAGTCTTTATCCTGTAGATCAAACAGATGCATTTTTCAGGACCAGGGGGATTGCGCCTGTTGTGGATGGTGTCGATCCAACCGGTACTGGTGAAAGAAACAGAGGTCAGGCCACATTACCTTCCATAGAAAATGTAAAGAAACCTGCGGGTTCAGGAACTGTGATATCGCCAACTGTTGCACCCCCACAAGCCAGACAACCAGAACCAAAACCAGGAGGTGGAAAAGTTGTTTCTAAACAAGTTGTTTCAGCTAGTCCGAGCTTTGGTTTTCTTGGCACATCAAAACCCGACACATCTATGCCTAAACGGCCTGAGCTTCCAGATATTTATCAGCCTTTGAGAGATTTGTTTGTGCAAAAATTGGAAAGAGAAAGGCGCGCGTATTTTGGGGAAGGGGATAAAACAGATATGACAACTGTGCTAAGGCAGGGCGGAACTATAGTTAATTCTGATTCGGGAACCGAATTTGTGACGCCAGAAGATATTGAGAGGGTTTTTGGCTTCGTTTATGAAAGGGTGAGGGCTATGCTCGCTTGGCAAGGGCTGGAAACAGATCCTATAAAAGGTGTCAACAGGTGGCATCTTGGTAAGTTTATAGACAAGAAGATTGAATCTTTAAACCCAGACATCGCAGAGAGGATGAAAGAGGAATTTGGATATAAACCGAAGAGGCAGGACACAGTCGAGATGCCAACTGCTGATGCTTCAGGTGTTATGGAAGTTGATACCCCACATCCGGAGACTGCAGAGGCTGTCATAAATCCAGCTTTACCTGCTTCAACAGTTGCTCAGGACTCAGATTTAGTTGTTGAAACTGAAAGTGGAGAAAATGTAGATGCTGGTGGTGGACAGGAAGAAGTTTCTGAAGATATTATAACAGCTGAAGAAACTGGATATAAAGCAGGTTTGGCAAATACGGATCCAGTTGATCTTGTTGATGACAAACCACAAGAAGATAAAGGTGATGAAAACCAAGAAGCAGAGCAAGATTATCAGGCTGAATATTATAGTGGAGCTTTCAGAGGAAGCGTTAGTTTAGGGAAACTCAGATCTTTGGTTGAGGACAAAAAGATTGCAGACAGGATATTGAATAGATATGGACAAGAAGGAAGGGTTGACAATGTCATTCTTGCAAGAATTGGATCTGGACTTCAGGAAAGCGAATTAAATCAAGCTCAGAGAGATAGGATATTATTGGATATGGGTCTGCCAACTGGAGAGAAAGGTAAGGGTGTTGTTGAGAGATATTGTCCGGAAATTGGGCATGTAGGAAGGGAGAGAGTTTATGTTGCTTTCGATTCCGCGACCGACTATAAAATTGGCGATTTGGCAAGGATTGGTGTTGAGCATAATGATCTAGACTTGATAAAACAACAATCTTCTGGCGAAATTCCAGGATGGAGAGCAGCTGAGATATTGGTAGATAGTTGGAAGATAGAGATTGTAAGGGAACTTTTTGGTTACAAAGGCAGCGTAGGCCAGATAAGGGAACAGATAGGTAGGGACAGATCTAAATACGAAAGAGGTAGGAGATCATGAAATTAGCAATTCTGTTTTCTGGTGGAAAAGATTCTACATTTACAATTTACAAAGCCCTAAAGGATGGGCATGAAGTAAAATATTTGATTAGCCTTATTTCTGAGAACCCAGCCTCTTACATGTTCCATTACCCAAATATTGGGCTGACAAAGGTTTTGGCGGACAATATGGGTATACCAATTATCACAAAACCAACAAAGGGGGAGAAGGAAAAGGAGTTGGAAGATATTAAATCTGTATTAAAAGGATTAGGAAAGGAAATTGATTGCGTGGGCGCAGGCGCACTTGCGAGCAGATACCAGTATGACAGGGTTTCAAATATTTGCAAGGGGTTTGGGTTGAAAACTTACACACCATGCTGGATGCAGGATGCAGAGGAGCATTGGAAAGAAATTCTCGAAGCTGGTTTTGAGGTTATTGTGACAGGGATTGCAGCAGAGGGATTGACAAAAAAGTGGTTGGGGAGAAAGGTTGGCTGGAAAGAACTGGAAGAGCTGAAAAATATAAGAGAGAAGACTGGCATACATTTAGGATTTGAAGGAGGGGAGGGCGAGACGCTGGTTTTGGATTGTCCGCTTTACAGGAAAAGAGTTGAGATTACCGAATCGAAAATTATAATGGAAAATGAGTGCACTGGTAGATTGGAGATTGGTAAAATACAGTTGAGGGGTAAATAATCACTTCCTTTTGTTTTTGTTTATCACTGCGACCTGTTCTCTCGACCATTGCTCGTCTGGTGTGGATTTTATGTGTTCCACTAGGAGATCAATAAATTTTAGCCTGTCTTGGAAATTCTTTTCTTTATCCTCTTCCAATTCCTCTAGGTTTACTTTTAATTTAGTCATATTCTTAGTTGGAAATATATCCCGTACAGTTATTTAAAGATCTGTTTCAATCCTTTAAGTATTTTTTATAAGAATCTTCTACTTTAAGTAATTTAACAAAATCTTCTAAATTCTTCATGTCTAATTTTTCTCTAAACAGTTTAAAAAGGAATCTAGCATCCTCCACATCCTTCTGGCTGGAAAGGAATAGTTTGTAAGCAATATTCATCTCGATAGGAGAAATAAGGAGCTCTCCAGACTTTAATATTACACTAATTTTGTTTTCAAGGCTGTAAAAATCTGTGCTCTTCTTAGCAAATTTAACTTCAGCGTTTGGTTCAACTGTTCCCTTTTTTGCAAACCTGACTGCTAGTCCTTGATTTAATAGGGAGTGAACACCATCATTATCTTCATTGAGTATCCAAAATCCGTTTTTATCTAACTCTTCAATAAGCGGCTTTAGTTTTGCTTCTGTTATTTTTGGGATAAAAATATCTATGTCTTCGCTTGCCCTGTTTCTTCCAAAAAGTATTGCAATGTAACCGCTAACTAGAACATAGTCAGAGTATTTTGAAAGTGTCTTTGTAAACTCCAGTGTGAATGAGTCCAGCTCGCTCTCCACCTTGTCCAGTTTTATGGTATTCTTGTCTAGGAACTGCATGGATATACTTGGTTCTAAGCTATAAAAATAAATCTAGAAATAGTCGCTTAATGCTTGTTGAGTTTTAGAAGCGCTTAATTGCGGTGTCGCATCTTCCTTCTCAGCTTCTTTTGCTTGTGGTGTTTGATTTTTTTCTTTCTTTTTTTTCTCAAATTTGGCATAGTCTCAGTTGGAAGCAGACTTGTCTGCTTCTGTCTGGTTCCACCTCTGTATATAATAATTGCTGTTTACCTGTATATATAATATGAGCAAAGCTGTAATACCGAAAAGGTTTTTGGAAAGGTATAGTAGTATTGTAGATGATCAGAAAGAGTTTTTGGAATATTTGGAGAAGCCGTTACCAAAGGCTTTCAGGGTAAATACAATTAAGTCAGATAAAAAACAGGTTTTGGAAAGCTTAAGTGAGAAAGGTATTGTGGTTGAAAAGGTTCCTTGGTATGAGGATGCCTTTGTAGTTGGCGGTGGGACTTCTGGACACCCAATAGGAAACACCATAGAGCATTTCATGGGATATATTTACATACAGGAGCTGGTTTCCATGTTGCCCGGCGTTTTGGCTTCTGGTGAATTAACAAATAAAGGTTTGGTCATAGATGTTGCGGCTGCCCCTGGATCTAAAACCACACACTTAGCTGCCCTCATGGGAAATAAAGGTTGCATCATTGCGAATGATATAAGTTATGAAAGGATCAAGGCTTTGAAATTCAATATAGAAAAGTTAGGCGTCTTGAATGCTGTAGTTACAAATCAGGATTTTAGATTTTTTAAACTGGATAACCATAAAGCTGATTTTATTTTGTTGGACTCGCCATGCACATCTGAAGGGACTGTTAGGAAGGAGTGGGATGTTTTGTCTGAGTGGTCTGAAAGAAGGATCATAGGAATGTGCAGGCTCCAGAAACAACTTATAACCAAAGGCTTTGATATGCTTAAACGGGGTGGAAGTATGGTTTACTCGACTTGCACATTTGCCCCAGAGGAGAATGAGGAAGTTGTTCAATACCTGTTGGATAATAGGGAAGGCGCTAAAGTTGAGAAGATAGATTTGAAAGGGCTGAAAACATGTCCTGGGGTTGAGAAGTGGGGAAAGGCTGAATTTTCGGGGGAGGTTAAGAAAGTTTGCAGGATTTGGCCGCATCATAATAACACCGGAGGCTTCTTTTTGGCGAAAGTAAGGAAAGGGGTTGAATGAACAGGGAACAGATTTTTAGTTATCTTGAAGAAAGGTTTGGTTTAGATAAGGGATTGTTTAAGGATTATGAATTTTTGGAGGGGGCTAAAGGTAGGGTTTTTATGGCCACAAAGGATGTTTCCAATGTTTCCAAGGCTGTAAAAGCTGTTATAGTTGGGTTGTTATTCTGTAGGGTTAATGGATCTGTAAAATTGAGCGGCAACATAACACAGTTATTTGGGAACAATGCGACTAAGAGTGTGGTTAATATTTCTGAATTAGAAGCCAGGAAATTTATTGGGGGAGAAGACTTAGATGTCCCAGATACTGGAACAACAGACGGATATGTTATTGTGAAGTACAAAAACTATCCACTAGGTATTGGATTGTTAAAAGAATCTGCAATTAAAAACATGATTCCCAAAGCAAAGAGGACGAATCTTGTGGCTTGACACAAGAGATGTCAGCATCTCAGTCTGTTCGCCTTGTGGATGCTGAGATGTCTCGTGTCTGCGAGACACGATGCCACATCTCATGTACTGAGGCACATGAAATAGAAATTTGAAGGATTACTTTCCTTTCTCTGTTTCGTCTATCCATCTTTTTATCAGTTTCTCGATTTCACCAGAGATCTTAAGTTCCTTCAAAACGCAAAGTGCCTTGAATTTAAGAAATGTTTCTTTGTCCACTTCAATGGTTGTTGTAATCGTTGTGGCTTCTTCGTCTGCCATGAAAAGAAGTATAGATTGAGGGTATTTAAAGCTTTCCTTTTTCACAGGAAAGTATGTTTATATGGAAATTAATGATAGGCAAATGTTGTTTTTTGATTGGCTAAAACTATTTAAATACGATTTTGTAACTACTAATAGGTAATATGAAAAAGTCTACACGCGTGGGTTTAATTGGTACAACTGTCTTAGCTGCAGGAGTTTTCCTGGGAAATATTGTTTATTCCCCATCATTTTACCTAGCCCAAAATTTCGAGTGTTTGAGAAACAGGTATGTTCAAAAAGTTCTGAGGGAAGAGGTTGGAAAGCTGCCAGAATATCTAACTTCTGCTGAGTATGTGGATAGTGCGGAGGAAAGAAGGTTCAAAAATAAGCATGGTTTGGGCGAGCTGACATTGATGTTTACATTTGCAGGCAGACAAGATCCAGAGGATATAGGTAAAAGAAAAATAAAATCAACTGTCTATATTTTTCCAGGGGCGTTTGTCGATGAAGACCTTATACAGACAGAAGAAGATTTTAGGGGTGTACTAGTTGACCATGAAAAAGCCCATGCTGAACACTATTTTGATGGCTTTCCGTCAATAAAATGGGACCCCCAAAACAGGGATATGGATCCAAAAGCCTTTGAGATGATTAATGAACTCAGTGCACTAAGGGAGGAAATTAAGGGATTTGACAGGAGAAAAGTTTCAAGGAATCGTGCCGTTATAACAACTACTAGGTATATGACTTACTACTCAAGCCTTTGGGATCCAGAGATGGAGAATTACATAATACCAGAAGGAATAGAAAAACTAAAGGTGCTGTTTTTTGAGGACTGGATTAGAAGGTCCAATGTTTTTGTCCAAAAAGGCGATGGGAATTACATAGTTAATCCTAAAAATGGGGAAAAACTAAAACTGCCAGACAGTCTAAATCACTAACTACTCTTTCCCAAAGAAAACGCCAATTGGGTCTGTGGGGACAATGTAATTATAGGTGTAGTTGAGGAAATCATTCAACCAGTTTAGGTATCTGTAATCTGCCCTTGTTATAGTCTTGCATTTGGTGCTGTCCCCAATTATCAGGTATTTTGGATTGTTTTCTATTATTGGAAGTTTAGATATTTGATCTGGATCTGTTATGTCTCTCTCCTCCCCATGGTAGACAACTATCCTATAACCCTGCTCCACCTTCTGGTTTATTTGCTGTTCCCTGGGTGATGGGATTGTCGGGAGGCCATAATAACTCAGAGGAACCCAGACATTGGACATGGTTGAACAGTTAACTTTGACTGCAATTTCTTTGAAATCAATTGGGTCTGGAAGCTTCATCATTGGTGTGAGAACCGCCATGGAGACTAGAGAAATAACTAGAATAATTTGCACTGTATACCTAAAGTTTATTTTTTTCAGGGCAAACATCGAAAAATAGGCTGCTGGAAGGGCAAGATGAAATAAGTATCTTATATCTTTTATTGGTATTCTCCAATAGGATATCAAGGTTAATACTAAAATTACAATCATCAAAATGTCTGTTTTTCCGAGACCTTTTTTGGCGCGAATGTATATCCCCAAAATCAGGAATGGAATTGTGAAGTTTAGGGTAAGTAGAATATCCTCTATTTTTGGCGGCTGAATTACTGTATAATCTCTATATTTTATGGAAAGGGTGTAGAAATCGGAGAGAGATGTGAGCGGATCGCCTGTCATAACATAGTTATAGGCAAACCACGGGGTGAAAACAGCGACAAAAAGTATCAGGGACAAAACTATTCTTTTTAAGTTTTTTTGGAACAGGACAATTGGAAGATAGAAAATATTTGTATATCTTGCAAGGGATAGCAAGCCTAAAAGTATTCCGGATTTTTTTGTGTACAAACTGTAGACAGATAAGTAGAGAAGAGATAAGGATAGCAACTCTGTTCCGGCAAACAAACCAAAAAATATGTGGAAAGGTGTAAGGGAGAAAACATAGAAAGCTGTCCTGTCCAATTTTAGGGAGTCAGCCAGTTTGAGTGCAGAGTACAGGAAGATTAGGGAAACAAGGATTATGTAGAAATATTCGCCCAGGGCGCGGTTTAGGCCAGCTGGAAACATCAAGACAGAAGCCAGTGGTGGCCTGAGGATCTCTGAGTAGTCTCCACCACCAAATATATATTCTGCATTTAGGGAGTAAGCTGCGAAGTCCCAAGTGAAACCTGTTGTATGCTGCCAGGACCACAAAACTAGAGTTAGAAGGAAAAGTAAAGTTATTATTTTGTGGGTTTGGAAAAAGTTGAGGATTTTGGGTGGCATAAACTAGAATTGTGTTGGGACCTCTTAAACAACTTCTCCCCAGCCTATCAGTCTCCATCTACCAGCAACTTGTCTGGAGATGGCTAATCTGTCACCTTTATCTGCACAAACAGGTAGTTTGAGTTTAATCTTTATTTGCTTTCCAACTTGACTGACGACACCAACTGTTTTGGTTGTTCCTATGGTTAACATCAAGACTTCACCCAATTTTATTTGGTCTACCTTAAGCTCCTCCTTTGTTCCTATTACCCTGTCAAGTATATTTACTTTTACAGAAATCTCTTCAAATACAGGTGGAAGTTTGCCTGGATGACCTAGAACCTGGCCTGATAAACCATCTGACTTTGAAAGCGACGGATCTAAAACAGTGGAAAGAGCTAGTAAGCCACCTGGTCCTGCCTTTTCTAAATTTTGGTTAGCCTTTTGAACAGAGGTTATTTTTGATCTGATCGGCTGGAACTTTTCTTTTATTTTTATCCCGGGTTTTATTTCTATTTCATCGCCGACAGACAACTCTCCCTGTATCAAAGCTCCACCAACTACACCACCTAAAAGCTTGTCTATTGGCTGACCTGGCCTGTTTATATCAAAGGATCGGGCAATGTACATTTTTGGGTTTTTCCCCAAATCTCTTTTTGGAGTTTTAATTACCTCTTCAATCGTTTGGATAAGCAAGTCTATGTTTATAAGATGACGGGCTGATACTGGTACTATTGGGGCATTTTCTGCCACTGTCCCCTTTACAAAATCCTTTATCTGGTTGTAGTTCTTCATGGCCCTTTCCTTATCAACCAAATCTATCTTATTTTGGACAATTATGATCTGTTTTATTCCAGATATATCTAAGGCTGTAAGATGTTCCCTTGTCTGCGGTTGCGGACAATCCTCATTTGCAGCTATTACAAGAATGGCTCCGTCCATTATGGAGGTCCCTGCCAATACAGTTGCCATCAGTGTTTCATGTCCTGGGGCGTCAACAAAGCTCGCTGTCCTTGTAGATTCGCAATCTGAAAAACAAGTTATACACTTTTCTGTTTTGCCATATAGGTTGCATTTGGTGCATTTGTAGAATGTGACATCTGAATATCCTAGCCTAATTGTAATTCCTCTTTTTACCTCTTCAGAATGAGTGTCTGTCCATTTGCCTGTTACAGCTTGGTTTAGACTGGTCTTGCCGTGATCTACGTTTTCGGTTACTTATCCTTACAGATAACTAATGTCCGACCATGCCTATATTTACTTCTGGTACGAGTTTTTCTTTTGAAACCACGGATCCTGTTTCCTTCTCCGCCTTTTCTTTCTTCTCTTTTAATTCAGTTTTCTTAGCCGCTATATCTATCATCCCCTTAAATCTATTAATCTTGTCTTGGTGTTTAATAAAGGGAAGAATCCTATCTTTAAATAGTTGCAGATCCTTTGCCCTTGTCTTGTAATTATGGCATATCCTTATATCGTATTTCAGTGTTTTTGACTTTTGTGTATTTCCAACCTTTCTTGATATAATAGGTGAAAAGCCAGCAGATTTCAATATTTTCAAGTGGTTTACTACGCGCTTTAGTAGATCTAGTGCATCTTGACTTTTACAAGTATTATCCATTCTAAGGCCAAACGACCAAGATATAGATGTGTCCTCTACACAACCTTCTGCTTCGAAAAGCCCGGCATAGAAAGCGTATCTAATAGAAGGTTTTGAGTTGTGCAGAATTACAAAAATGTTGGCCTCTAGGGCATTAAACACAAGGTCTCTTAACAGTTTGTTTGAAACCTCAACTCTGTAGGCAAAGTCTCCATGTTGAGATTTAGCGCATCGAATTTTCTCTATGTTCTTTTTAATTTCTTTTGTAGGTTCAAAACCGCTTTTACAAGTCAGTTCTATATTCAGTATATTTTCCGGCTGAAGTAAAATCTTGGATAAAAAACCTTGAAAATCTTCTATAAACGTCCAGTTTTTGTTCGCTACACCAATTTTATGGGGGCCACCACATCTATCACCCAGCCATTTACCAAACTCTTTTGCAAATATTTCATCAAAAACTACCCTATTTGGAATTGTTGATTGCCCTCTCTTATTTTTTCCCGGAAGCCGATAATCAAAGACATAACTATCCTTTAACTTTTCTAATCTAGGTTGTAACCCTTGCTTTTTTAGGGATTTCATTTTTTCCTCTAAGGCAGTTTCTAGATATCTCGCAATGTCATACTCTATATGGACACCATTTTTAATGTAAAAAGGCAGTTGAGGTAACGTTATGCTTTCTTCGATGTTTTTTGATACGACATATTCAGCCAATGCTCTTTTTAGTGTGAATAGAGGTTCTGTATCTAGATTAACGTGGGAGGGCAAAGATATCGCATCTTTGATTCCACCACATCCCGACTTTATCATTTCTATGCCCTTTTCAATATCTTCAGCTTTTAGATTTAGGGTCTTCTGTATATTCAACAAATATCTTGGACTTAGAAAGTGTGTTTGCTTTTTACCATTATAATACTCAAAACCTCTCCTTACACCAAACAGGTTTCTGGTGTCAATTTCTATAACTTTGGCAACTACTCTCCAATATTTGTATCTTTCCTTGAGTCTATCAAATATTTCATTTTTATAAGCGTCTTTCAGTTTGTATTTGAAATTTCCATCGATAATGTTGGACAACCCTATACTTAGCTCCATATTCATCACTTCTACTTTCCTACTTAAACTCTTAACGGAAGGGTAGCGTTCCGCTATCTAAGTTGGTTTAAAACCAATATATTGCGGCCACATATAATTTACCGGAACATTTTACCGTTCCGCTAAAGAGTTTGTAACAATTATTCATCATCTCCATATTCCTCTAGAATCCACAAATCTCTGTCGCTCAACTCCTCCCCATTTTGGTACCTTATCAAAGTCTCTAAAATTTCTTCCATGTTTGGTTTTCTTATTGAAAACATACTATCTCCCTCCGGCAGCTGAAACCGCCATGTTTTTGTTTTTAGAGATTTTCTCAGGGGATGACTGGGGGTCGGGTAAGCGTTGCGAAGCAGCTACCGTTGACCCCCTACAAAATTAGAACGTCCTCTGAAAGACCCAAAACCTATAAATGCCTAGCTGAGCGAAGGCGAAGCGGCTTTTAAGGTTTTGAGCTACTATTGAGTTTACCAATCGACTTATCCCTGTAAAGGATTTAAAACTTTCTATCTAACAAGCATATTATGGAGAATGAAATTGTTTTAGGGGCTATTCAGGCTAGCACCTTGCTTACAGAAGATCAAATTAAAAAAATCAATGAAAAGATGTTAGATACAGAAACTTTAGAGGAAATTAGAGAGGCCAATTTGGATAAACATGAAGGACTGATTAAGGAGGCAGCGAGGGGGGGGTTCAAGTTCTAGGATTGCAGGAAGTTTTTTCTGGTCCGTTTTTCCCTGCATTAGTTGATGAATCTTGGTTTCAGTTTGCTGAACCAGATGATGGGCAAACAGTAACTAGGGTTCAGGAATTGGCAAGGAAACACAATATGGTGATAGTCGCTCCTTTTTATGAAAGGGATGGCGGTAGATTATTTAATACGGCAGCGGTCATTGATGCTGATGGCACTTTTTTAGGAAAATATAGAAAGTCTCAAATACCTTTAGGTGACGGGTTTAATGAAAAATATTATTTTAGACCAGGAGATCTTGGTCTGCCAGTTTTTGATACAGCATTTTGTAAAGTTGGCATCTACGTATGTTATGATAGACATTTTCCTGCAGGATTTAGAATATTAAAAGAAAGGGGAGCTCAAGTGGTCTTTGTGCCTTCTGCTACAGTTGCATCAACAAGCCAAAAGATATGGGAACATGAAGCAATGATCAGAGCATACGATGCTCATCTTTTTGTTGTTTTTATTAATCGTGTCGGACAGGAAGGAATAGGGGATTTGAGAGATACAAGATTTTATGGTACTAGTTTAATAGTTGATCCTAATGGTTGGGGAATTCTTGCAAAGGGATCGGAAGATAAGGATGAAGTTGTTAGTGCAAAGGTCAACGTGTATAGAAGTATTCTTAATGCTGATTCAAGATATCAAACATGGAGGGATGAAAGAGAAGATCTTGGAATCACACAAGTAGCACAGAGAAGAAGACCGCTATATAAATCACCATAAATCTATCGGGTTCTTTTGCGGCTTATATAATTTGATCTATTAATTTTTAATAAAATCGCTATACAAGAAGCTTTTTAAAACAAGTTGTTCAAAAACCCGCTAGAAGCCAATCAAACTTCAAAAACAACTATTATAGATCGCAAAGGTATCAAAATCGGTCAAAAGAAACAAACCCAGATTAATCACACTATTAGTCTTTCTCTTCCTTGACCTGCTTTTTTGGGATTTTAACCACCATATTAATTAAATAGAAAATATTTGGTTAGGCCGCGTCCACTGCTTTTGTTGCCATTTTTGGTTTGTCTGTCATCTGCTCACTTAGCTTCTGTGCTTCCTCGACCTTTTTCTTTCTTTTCTCGTCTTCTGAGAGTTCCTGTTCCTTCTTCTCTTCTTTAGGCTTTACTCCAAGAAGCTCTTCTATTGATTTTGGGCCGTGAACAGCGATTTTCGCATTTATTTGTGATATTTGGTTAGATACAGTGTTACCTCTTACTGATCTCCTTTTTCTCTGACCTGCCAAACTGGGGTAAAAACCTGGACCAGAGGATAAAAGAACTTTCTTTCTTCCAACACCTTCTAGATCTTTTCTCATAGGGAACCCCTCTTTATCTGAGCCCCCAGTTATCTGTAGTTCGTATCCTTGAAGACCTAAGAAATCGCCCTTTACTGTTTCTCCTAGTTTTTTTCCAACTAAACCAGAGGCTGCTTCATCAACTTCTTTTTGGTAAGCTCTCCTTGTTTTTGGATCTGACAATACTACTTTAAATGACATAACACAGGTTGAAATAGATCCTAAACAATTTGGATAAAGATCTATTTCGTCCCTTAACACCTCCCCAGTTAATTTCCGACTCGCTGCCGGGTTAATAGGTATAATAGAATAAGATATATAAATGCTTACAAACTAAGCAAAAGCGGCGCAAAGGTCTTTGTCGACTTCATCTCTCCCTGCGGACCCGAATAGATTACCGTGAATCACTTGAGAGTCTTGTCTTCTATTGCCAGCTCTTTTTCTTCTAGAAGGACAAACTGGTAGATCATCATCTTTTGCATATGCAGCTATTCTATTTCTTTCTCCCAACTCAACTGAATATACACCACTTCCTACTGCCTTTACTTTTAAAGTGTCATCTATTTCATAAAGAGCTGCAAATTCTTGTATATATTGGGATGGGTTTTGTACACCATCGAATGTAAGTTCTGACAATTCACCAACATTTACATTAACACTAATACCAATCTCTTCTGCTTCTCTTTCCATTGCATCTTTAAGTGCTGAAACGAATCTTGCGCCGATTTGGTATGTAACTCTCATAGACACCAACAAACAATTTCATTTGTATATTAGTTTTCTTTGGGTACTGTAGTCAGCATCTCAGTCTGTTCACATTGTGGATGCTGAGATGTCTCGTGTCTACGAGACACGACCTTTCTTTTAGAAAAAGAAAGGCTAGACATGCTTAAGGTCTTGGAGAAATAGCTTTAAATACTTTTAACTTTTTTATAGAATAGCTATAAGTTTTCTTATAGAAGGGATTACATCTCCTCTGGCACTTCTATTCCCAAGAGATTGAGACCTGTTTTTAGGACTATAGAGACAGATTTTACTAGGGCCAGTCTGGCCTGTTTTAATTTGGTTTCTGCTTGGAGGACAGGCGAGGATTGATAGAAAGCATTGAAGTTTTGGGAAAGTTCAAATAGGTATGTAGTAAGTATGTACGGCGAATATGCGTCTGCTGATTTTTTTACAGCCTCTGAAAATTCTGCAAGTTTTTTGAGCAATTCTATTTCCTGCTTATCTTTCAGCAAACTCGCATCAAATTTAACAGGCGGGTTCTCTTTGTCTAAAATCTTGTTTGCTCGAACAGTTGTATATTGTAGATAAGGCCCGCTTCTACCGTTTATATCGAGAGCCTGATCCCAGTCAAACTTGATGAATTTGTGGTTTTCTATACACAACATCTGGAATTTTATGGCTGCAAAGGCTACTTGTCTTGCAACATCCTGTTTATTTTTCAAATCAGGGTTTTTCTGTTCAATCTGTTCCAAAGACATTTTTACCATTTCATCTCTCAGATCCTCATACAAAATCACATTACCTAGCCTTGATGACATTTTGCCTTCTTTGAGGGTGACTAAACCATGGGATAGGTGATGATGTTCACCATGAGAAAACCCTAGAAGTTCGTATGCTTTGAAAAGCTGCTGGAAATAAAGATCCTGTTCAGAGCCTACAACATAGAGGTATTTACCAAATTCACCTAGTTTACTTTTCAACTGCCTCAAACCTAAATCTTTTGTAGAGTATAGGGCTGTACCATCTGACTTTAGTAAAATAAAGAAGCCTAATCCATAGTTTTTCAGATCAATTCCAATTGCACCTTCGCTCTCCACTAGTTTGCCTTGTTTATGCAGCTCTTTTACTTTGCTTTTGCCTGGCTCTTCACACTCGCTTTCTGGTATGTTGTGATCGACTTTTACTTGCAGCTCTTTTGCGATTTTTTCATAATCAACATAACAGAGCTTCCTAAATTTTTTCCACTCTTCCATCAATTTTGGGTCCCTCTTATCCATTTTCCTGTTTACTTCATTCATCTCATCTTCATACTTCTTGTCCTCTGCTATTTTCTTGGAAGACTCTGCATATATCTGGCCAACCCACTTTGCGAAGTTTTCTTTTGGAACAGAACCTTTGTAAAAATTATTATAATACCACAACCATCTCGCAACATGGACGCCAACATCCCCATTATAGGTGACGGTTGTCGTTTTTCTTCCAGTAAATTCTAGTAGCCTTCTTACAGACTCGCCAAAAACAGCGTTTCTTATATGACCGATGTGGAATGATTTGAATGGGTTTGCTTGGTAGACATCCATTATCACATTCTCCTTTATTTTGGCAGAGCCATACTTTTCCTTTTCTTTCAGTATTTTTTCTAGGAGGTCCTGCCCTACCCTTTCCCAATCTATATAAAAATTTACATAAGGACCAAGGGGTTTGACTTTCACATTTTTTGGTTTTAGTTTACCGGCCAGCTCTTTTGCGATTTCAACCGGGCTTTTCTTCATCTCCTTGGCTAATTCAAAACAAGGAAGAGACAAATCTGCATCTATGCTTTCTGGCGGCTTTTCAACCTTTGGGTTTTTTACGCCGGCCTTTTCCAGGGCTTTCATTATTTCGGATTTTACAGATTCCATGAAATAGTATTGTGGACAGAAAATATAAAGAAATAAATTATATTGAATTCAATTATTTGAACTTATGTTCAGATTAGACCTCAACCAAAACCTTGTCGCCTTCAACCTTGACTTTGTGTGTTTGTACTTTTGCTGCTGGGTTTACAGGTGAGACGCCTGTTTTTACATTGAATTTCCAGCCGTGCCATGGGCATGTTACAATCCCATCATCTAGTTCTCCTTCTCCTAGAGGCCCGCCGCGATGCAAGCAAGCATTTTCTGTTACAAAGAATGTGCCATCAACATTAAACAATGCCAATTCTTTTCCGGCTGCGCTTACAACTTTACTGTTTCCTGGCTTCACATCAGAAACTTTTGCGACTTCTACAAATCCCATAAATTTGGATGGAAGCTGATCTGCAGATCAACTTCGACCTTCAATCACCTTAAAATAGTTGAGTTGATAGCTTAAAAACCTTTCACTATTTTTAGAATTTGCGGGTGCAGCTTGCTATTCACCGCTAGGATATCCTTTTTTGTTATGTCCCATGGTTCACCGTTTAAATCGGTAACTAAAGCACCCGATTCTTTTGCAATAAGACTGCCAGCCCCAACATCATAAGGGCTTGTATCGGTTATTTCCAAGGCGTCTATCCTGCCTGCAGCAAGGTAACAGAATTCCAGAGCTGCTGCTCCAAATTGCCTTGTGTGTGTACAGTGCATCTTTAGTTTTGAGTAGATTTTAATCGCCCTTTCGAGGGCTTTTTGATTTTTTCCGCCGTGGCAAAATCCTATTACAGAGCTTGAAAGATTGGATGTATTGGAAACTGATATTTTTTTGCCGTTTAGATATGCTCCTTTACCATCTATGGAGTAGAATAGTTCATCTAGAATAGGCGAGTATACCACACCCATCACTATCTGTTTGCCTTTTGCAAGACCAATTGAGACATTGAAAAATGGGTTCCTTATTTTGAAGTTTGTTGTTCCGTCTAGTGGATCGACTAACCAGAGATAGTTTGAATTCTTTCTTTCCTCACCGGCTTCCTCTGATAGCACACTATAATCTGGAAATTCTTTTTTTAGTTTAGATAGAATAATCCTTTCAGACTGTAGGTCGGCTTCTGTCACAAAGCCCTCAAATTTACTTTTCTCTCTTACTGTATGGACTTTGTCAAAAAGTTCTTTCAGCAATCTTCCAGCCTCTTTGGCTGCTTCTGCTGCAACCTTTAACTGTTGGGAATATTCAGACATATAATTAATTATACAAGAAACAATATATAGACTATGGAAGATTGTGTTTTTTGCAAGATAGTTAATGGTGATATTGACTGCGCAAAGGTTTGGGAAGATGGTGAGTTTTTGGCAATTTTAGATGTGAATCCAAATACAAATGGAATGACACTTGTAATACCAAAGAAACACTACGAATCTTATGTTTTTGATATACCAGAAAGCGTCTACAAAAAGCTAATGGTTGCTTCTAGAAAGGTTGGTAAAATTTTAGAAAAAGGGTTGAATGTAAAGAGGGTGGCTATGGTGATGGAGGGTCTTGGGATGAATCACGCACATATCAAATTATATCCTCTTCATGGTTTACTTGACAGATTTAAGGAAATGTGGGCAGAGGATAAGGTATTTTTTGAAAAGTATAAGGGGTATCTTTCTACACAATTGGGCCCTAAAAAAGATATTGAAGAACTGAAAAAGCTAGCAAAGGAGATAAGAGGGTTATGATATCATATAGTAAAGCTCCGGATGTTGAACAAGAGATCGTGGACATCACAAGAAGATTAGAACTTAACCATATAGATTTGTCTAGGGTTGTTTGCATTAGGAGCTTTGGTTCGAAAAGCAGGAGGACGCTTGCGCGCTGTCATACTATTTCCAGAATTGTTCAGAAATCCCTGGATATTGGAGCGCATTATATAATTGAGGTTATTGCAGAGCAATTTGACAGGCTTCCGCAACAGGAAAAGACAAAAACACTCATACATGAACTGTTGCACATACCAAAAAGCTTTGGTGGTGGCTTCAAGCATCATGATTTTGTGAATCATAAGAATGTGGAGAAATTGTATAGACAATACGAAAGTTGTAAAGGGTTATGAAAAATGTCACTAAACTTATAATTTCGATTGTTATTTGCGAAGTAATTGGGCTTATAGGTTCAGTTTTCACCATCCCCTCAATAGGATCGTGGTATACGGGTTTACAAAAGCCTGGCTTTACACCACCCAACTGGGCCTTTGCTCCTGTATGGACAACGCTATTTTTGCTAATGGGAATTTCTTTATATTTTTTAGTTGAGAAAGGTATCAGAAGGGGTGTTAGGACTGGTTTAGTTATCTTTGGCGCGCAACTTGCATTAAATTTGATTTGGTCAATCTTGTTTTTCGGTTTGCACAACATATTTTTCGCCCTGGTAGAAATAGTTGTTCTTTGGATTGTAATATTGGTCACAATAATCTGTTTTTGGAGGATTAGAAGGGTGGCAGGATATTTACTTGTACCATATATTTGTTGGGTAACAGTAGCTGCATTATTGAACTATTACATTTGGATTCTAAACCCCTAGAAAGGCCTTTGCTCTCTCCTCAACTTCATCACAGAAGAAATATTTCCAGTGTATTTCAAAATATAGGAATAGAAATTCTCCACTTCTTGCTCAGAGAGTTTGGCTACATTGTCTGCTTCTATTAGGACGGATGGGAATCCATAGTGGCTATGTTGGCCTGAAATTGCAAGGAGTATTGAGGCTAGCTTGTCGTCTAGATCTTTGCTCAAGAAGTCTACTTTGACAGGCCTGTCAAATTTTGCTGTCTTCAGATAGAAGGAGAAGAAATTCCTTTTTTCAAAGTCTTTGAGTATTGGGTGTTGCTCTATTTCCTTTGTATATGGGAATGTAACTGTCCTTTCATGTTCACTTAGTGCCCAAAACAATAGGTTGCTGTCGCGGGTTTTGTTCAGTATATCAAAGTGTGAGTTTGGATCTTTCTTTGCAAAAATTTCTTTTACCAAATCGCAAAACCTTTCGCTCCTGCTGTCTTCTATTACACCAGCCAACAAGACTTCATTGTCTTCAGCTTCTTGGTAAAGCTTTTGGTAGGCTTGCATCAACTCCTCATATTCCTTGAATGCGAGTGATGTGGACGAAGGTTTTGTTGTGTGGTGCGGGACTATGGAACCGTCCAGAAGCAGGATGTTGGGCTTGAATTCCGTGATACACCTTATTGCGGTTTCTATCTCTATTTTCTGCCTTGTTATTGAGGAGAAGTATGCGTAGTCGATATCAGATATTGCCTCCAAGGTAAAGGCTCTCGGTGATGGGAATTTTGACGGGAAATAAGAGGCGTTCACTATTTTATCTTGGTTGTATTCAAAGCAGACGCCAGCTGCGCGGGCCAGGATGAAATCAAAGCCGTGCAAAGCCTTTCGCACAATGCCGCCGTCTATCCCGACTATTTTTATTTTATCCAAGGCTTTCTCTGGCTCTATTTTTTTAAACAGGTTTGTATCAGAGTTTTTTGATCTTAGAAATTCAGCCAAATCCCTTCTTTTGTCCTCGGATTCGCGGAGGCTTTCTGCAAGTTTCTTTATTTGCGGCAAAAGGAGTTCCATAGGATTTATTGTATTGGAGTTTAAAATAGAGGACTGTTTCACAGACTTTCGAGGGTTGGTATAACACTGTTATATTTACATAACATTTATAAATACAAAAGTGTTATATAAACCATGAACTGGATAAAGGTTGCTAAAATGTTAGAAGGGATTCATACAACCAAAACAATATCTTCAGAGTTGAGAATAGGCAGACAGACGACAATAAATTACATACACGGCCTAAGAAGGGCCGGTTTCCTTGAAACTAGTAGAGATGGTTACAGTAGGCTATATACAATCAGACCGTACAACATGAAACCTATAGGATATGGGGGATTATATGAAACAATAAACAAAAACTCGCCGATAAAAGTTGTCCCACCATACAATCACATAATAGCCGATCACAAGCTTTCTGTGGAAGAAGCCATTGTACGCGCTGTTTTAGAAAAGGATTTCAGGCTTTTGCTT